>DATBXZ010000136.1:0-7228 GCA_036513995.1 Solirubrobacterales bacterium
TCTCGAGGATGAAGGCGGGGCTGGTCGGGTCCCAGGCGGTGTAGCCGCGGGCCTCGAAGGTCGCGCGCAGCCCGCCGGTCGGGAACGAGGAGGCGTCCGGCTCGCCCTGGATCAGCTCCTTTCCGGAGAAGCCGGCGAGGACCTTGCCTTCGCCGGAGGGCTCGAAGAAGGAGTCGTGCTTCTCCGCGGTCGAGCCGGTCAGCGGCTGGAACATGTGCGTGTAGTGGGTGGCGCCGTTCTCCAGCGCCCAGGCCATCATCGCCTCGGCGACGGCGTCGGCGAGCTCGGCGTCCAGCGTCTCGCCACCCGCGATCGCCGCCTGCAGCTTCTCGAAGGCCTCGGCCGGCAGGCGGTCCTTCTGCTCGGAGACGTCGAAGACGTTGATGCCGAAGGCTTCGTTCTCGGGAAGGGTCAGGTCGACCGCGCCGAGGGCCTCTCCGTTGGAGCTCCACTGCGCTGCGGTCACGTTCTGCTGGCGGATACGAGTCATCGCTTGGCTTGTCCCTCACTTGGCGGGCGCCCGGTCCGGGCGCGTTCGGTTAACCGGTTTCACTCCCTCTATAAGAGCCAAAAGAGCCTAATGGGCGGCGCTCGAGGGCGCCTTTGTACGGCCGTACAGTCTTTGCCCGCCGGCGCTTGTCCCTCATGTCGGCCACGGGCGCCTGATTTGCCCGCTCAGGAGAGCGGTACAGCGGCTAGCAGCCCGAGCGGGTGGCGCAGGCGGAAGCCGCCGGTCGGGCGCATCTGCTCGCTCCAGCCGGGGCCGCTGCGGTCGCCGTCTTCGCTGAAGGAGGTGTCCCAGCGCAGGCCGGCGATCACCGCGAAGACGTGTTCGCGGTTAGCGTAGATCCGCACCCAGCTACCGCCGCCGCCACCGCCCCAGCGCATGAACCCGGTCGAGTCGAGGGGCGATTCGAGCAGGCCGGCGGCGTGCATCACGTAGCTGACCGAGCCCGAGCAGTCATAGCCGGCGGAGTTCCATTGGCGGTGCCCACCGCCCCAGCGGTAGGGGCGGTGGTGGATCCGGTTGCCGGCCTCGATCATCGCCTTGACCGCGGGCGGGGCCGAGGGAGGGGCGATGGCCCGGCCGCCGGGCGTCAGGGTCGCTTGCGGAACCCGTGCCGACGCCGGCGAGGCCTGCGAGCCGAGCAGGACGATGGACGTCAGCAGGCAGCAAAGGGCCGAGACTTTGGCGCGCCCGCGCATGAAATGGGTCTATCGGCAGTCTGGCCGAGAACCTTTAGCCCTGATTTCGACCGGCCACGGGCGGCTGTCGCAACGGCGCATCCAGGATCGGGGGGAGCGGCTATCCGCTCGTGACCGGATAGCCTGCCCTCCCCGCGGCGTACGCCGCCCCGCAAGCCAAAACCGGAGGATTCACTCGCAATGTTCGTTTCCAAGGCCGCCGTCGTCGGCGGCGGCACGATGGGCGGCGAGATCGCCCAGGCGATCGCCGCCGCCGATATCCCTGTCGTCGTCAAGGACATCGACCAGAAGTTCGTCGACGCCGCCGTCGAGAAGGCGCGCGCAGTCACCGAGGGCCAGCTCGCCCGCCTGGTCAAGAAGGAGAAGCTGACCCAGGAGCAGGCCGACGCCCGCTTGGCTGAGGTGATGGGCCTGGTAACCGGCACCACCAGCTACGACGAGTTCGGCGACGTCGACTTCGTGATCGAGGCCGTGCCGGAGAAGATGGCGATCAAGCAGGCGGTATTCCGCGAGATCGACGCCGCCACTCCCGGCCACGCGATCCTCTCCTCCAACACCTCTTCGCTCTCGATCACCGAGATCGGCGAGTCGACCCTGCGCGCCGACAAGGTCGTCGGCTTCCACTTCTTCTACCCGGCCTCGGTGATGCCGCTGGTCGAGGTGATCGTCGGCGAGGAGACCTCGCAGGAAACCGCCACCGCCGCCTACAACTTCGCCCAGGCGATCAAGAAGCAGCCGATCGTCTGTGGCGAGGTCCCGGGCTTCGTCGTCAACAAAATCCTGATGGCGACGATCGGCGAGATCTGGCGTGCCCAGGAGGAGCATGGGCTCTCGCTGGCGCAGATCGACCAGGCGATCGCCGAGGCGAAGGTGGCGCCGATGGGGCCGTTCTTCCTCACCGACCTGCTCGGGCTCGACACCGTCCTCCACGTCGCCGAGCACCTCAACGAGTCCTACGGCGAGACCTTCTACGTCCACCAGGGCTTGGAGCAGCTCGTCGCCGACGGCAAGCTCGGCGCCAAGAGCGGCGGCGAGGGCTTCTTCAAAGACGGCGAGCAGACGATCCCGGGCGACGCCGCCCCCGACGCCGAGGAGCTGGTGGCGATGTTCACCGGCCGCGCCCTGATCGAGTCCTGCCTGCTGGTCGAGGAGGGGGTCTGCTCGGTCCGCGACATCGACCTCGGGATGATGGCCGGCGCCGGCCTGGATCCCCGCCGCGGCCTGCTGCCGCCGTTCTGGAAAGCCGACGTCGAGGGCCTCGACAAGGTCCTGGAGCAGCTCGAGCAGCTCGAGGAGAAGCACGGCGAGCGCTTCGCGCCGCCGGTCACGCTGAAGCGACTGGTCGCCCAGGGCCGGCTCGGCCTCGCCTCCGGCCAGGGCTTCTACCCCTACCCGCAGCCCGACCAGGGCGACCAACCCGACACGGTGAAGCTGGAGACCCGCGACGGCGTCGCGATCGCCTGGCTCGCCAACCTGCCGATGAACGCGGTCTCGCCGGACGTGATCCGCGACCTCGCCATCGTTTGGGAGAAGGTCAAGGCCGCCGACGGCGTCGGCGCGATGGTGATCGCCTCCTCGGTCCCGGTCGTCTTCTCGGCCGGCGCCGACATCAAGGCCTTCACCCAGATGGACGAGAGCAGCGGTGAGGAGCTGATCGACAAGGCCCACGCGCTGCTGCGCGAGTTCGGCAGCGAGCGGGTGGCGACGATCGCCGCCGTCAACTCGATCGCCTTCGGCGGCGGCTGCGAGGTGGCGATGGCCTGCGATGTGCGGATCGCCGCCGAGGCTGCCGTCTTCGGCCAGCCCGAGATCAAGCTGGGGATCATCCCCGGCTTTGGCGGCACCCAGCGCCTGGCCCGGCTGGTCGGGCCGAACAAAGCGCTGGAGATGAACCTGGTCGGCGATGCCGTCCTCTCCGAGGAGGCGCTCGAACTGGGCCTCGTCAACCGCGTCGTCCCCGACCACGAGCTGTTCGAGACGGCGCTGATGTGGGGCCGCAAGTTGGCCGGCCAGGCGCCGGTCGCGCTCGGCCTGATCAAGTCCGTCTCCCACAAGGGCGAACTCGACGCGGGCATCGAGGCCGAGAAGCAGGGCTTCGCCGCCGCCTTCGGCAGCGATGACGCCAAGGAGGGCATCGGCGCCTTCCTCGCCAAGCGCACCCCGAAGTGGAGCGGCAGGTAGCCACCGCCGTAGCGGCGGAGCGACTCGCGGAGCTGATCCGCGAGTCGTCCTCCACCGTTGCCCTGACCGGCGCGGGGATCTCGGTGCCGTCCGGGATCCCCGACTTCCGCACGCCTCAAACCGGCCTCTGGGCGGATGTCGACCCGATGGAGGTAGCCCACATCGACGTCTTCGAACGCGACCCGGCGCGGTTCTGGTCCTACTACCGGCCGCGCTTCCAGTCGCTCGGCGACAAGCTTCCCAACCCCGCCCACGAGGCGCTCGCCGAGCTCGAGCGGCGCGGCCTGCTGGAGGGAGTGGTCACCCAGAACATCGACCGCCTGCACCGCGCCGCCGGATCGCGCAACGTGGTCGAGGTGCACGGCTCGATCGAGACCTCGTCCTGCACCCGTTGTGCCACCCGCTTCGAGATCGACGAGGTCGAGGAGCTGTTCGACGGCGAGGGGGTCGCGCTCTGCTCCAGCTGTGGCGGGCCGGTCAAACCCGACGTCGTCCTCTTCGGCGAGCTGCTCTCCGAGAGCGCGATGGCGCGCGCCCGCGACCTCGCCGAACGGGCCGAGCTGATGCTCTGCGTCGGTTCCTCCCTGGCCGTTTACCCGGCCGCCGGGTTGCCCCAGCTGACCCTGGAGGGCGGCGGCCGCCTGGCGATCGTCACCAAGGGGCCGACGCCCTACGACGCCGAGGCCGATGTCTGTCTCGGCGGCGACGTCGTCGCCGAGCTGGCGCAGCTGCTGCTCGCGCTCGGCTAGCCGGTCGGGGCGAGCAGGCGGATCCCCTGTTCGCTGCAGGCGGCGGCGATCGCTTCGTACTGGGGCTCGTCGCGGCCGACGCTGCGGGAGCAGAGTTCCCTCGCTTCCCGGCCACAGGCCTGGACCAGCTCGGCGCCCGTGCGCCCGGCGATGGATGCACGGACGCATCCCCGTGCCGGTGGTGGCTGGCTGTCTCCGGCGGTCGCCAGCACCAGCCCGAGGATCGCGACCAGCGTCACCGCGAGGCCGGCGATGACCACGTTTCGCTCGCGCGGCGTGAGCCGGCGCAGCGGCGTGTTGACCTTGCGGTAGTGGCCCTCGAGCGGCATCCGGTCGCAGCTTAACGGCTGGCGGAAAGCGCGATTCCGACAATCGGGCGAACCGTCCGGCCCGATCTTTGGACACCTGTATGTAGTGGCCCGGCTGCGGCGACGAAAGGGTTACGCCACCCGGAAATCACAGAGAAAGGAAACACCGGATCTATGGAATGGTTGAGCGAAGGGGCCAACTCTTGGCAGCTCACCGCCGCAACCCTGGTCGGCCTGATGAGCGTTCCAGGGCTGATGGTTCTCTACGGCGGAGTAATGCAGAAACGCTGGTCGGTGAACTCGATGATGATGGCGTTCTGCGCCTTCGCTCTCGTGATCATCATCTGGTGCCTGTTCGCCTTCAGGATGGCCTTCGGGACTCCGATCCACATCTTCGGGGCCCATAGCGGCTTCTTCGGGAACATGTGGGGCCAGCCCGGCTCGATTCTGAGCGCCGCAAGCGAGCTCGGACACGGCCACATTCCGCTGTTGCCCGTGGTCTCCGAAGAAATCGAATTCCCGCAGTCGACGCTGGCCTACTTCCAGATCGTCTTCGCCGCGATTACGCCGTTGCTGATGCTCGGCTCGGTGCTGGGACGGATCAACTTCAAAGCCTGGATCCCGTTCGTCGCGCTCTGGACCGTGCTCGTGTACACGATCAACGCCTTCCTGATCTGGGGCGGTGGCTGGTTCGCCCAGCAGGGCGCCGTGGACTTCTCCGGTGGCTACGTGATCCACCTCGCAGCCGGCGTCTCCGGCTTCGTCGCGGCATGGGTTATCGGACCGCGGTTGCAGCGCGACCGCGAGGTCGACGCGCCAAACAATCTCGCGATGGTCGCGGTCGGCGCCGGCCTCCTCTGGATGGGCTGGAACGGCTTCAACGGCGGTGACTGGTACTCCGCCGGCCCGATCGCTTCGGCCGCGGTGCTCAACACCAACCTCTGCACCGCCGTCGCGCTGCTCGTCTGGGTCGCCTGGGACTACCTGACCGGCCGCAAGCCGAGCCTGATCGGCAGCGTCAACGGGATGATCGTCGGCCTCGTCGCGATCACCCCCGGAGCCGGTTTCGTCAACGGCTGGGGCGCGATCATCATCGGCGTCGCCGGCAGCACCCTGGTGTACTTCGCGCTCAACTACCTGAGTCGCGTGCGGCCCTTCCGCAACGTGGACGACACCCTCGGGGTCATCTACACCCACGGTTTCGCCGGTCTTCTCGGCGGCCTGCTGGTCGGCATCTTCGCCAACAACGCGATGGCGGAAACCACCCTGGCGGGCACGATCTCGGGCGGCGGCTTGACCTTGCTCAAGTGGCAGGCGCTCACCGGCCTCTGGGTGATCGTGTTCTCGGCGATCGGCACCTTCATCCTCCTCAAGCTGGTCGGCCTGGTCGTCCCGCTACGGATGAGCGACGCCGAAATGGAGGAAGGCGACATCGCCGTCCACGGCCACGAGGTGTATCCATCCGACGTTCCGTCTCTCGGCTACCCCGACGGCTACCCGCCGGCGCCCGCGCCGACCTCCGGAGGCGCTGCCTAGGCGGCTCCGTCCCCGATCCCAACGAAGTGGAACCGCCCCCGCCCCCTTGTCCGGGGGCGGTTCCATTTTCAGGGGGTCATCGGGAGGTCCACGTCCCCGGCCCGGCGGGCCGCCTCGCGGAGCACATCGAGCATCGTCGCCAGCGCCGGCGATGCCGCCGCGGCGCGAGGGGTGGCCGCAAAGACCGTGCGCACCGGACTGCCCGGATCGAGAGCGCGGACGTGGATGTCCTCGCGCACCGTCGAGAACGCCAGCTGCGGGATCAGCGCCACCCCGACACCGGCCGCAACCAGGCCCTGGACGGTCTGGTAATCGTCGCTTTCGAAGGAGACCTCGGGTTCGAACCCGGCGGCGTGGCAGGAGCGGATCACGTGTTTGGCGCAGGGGCTGGACGCCGAGGTCTGGACCCAGGACTCCGCTTGCAGGTCCTCCAGGCGCAGTCGCTTGCGGCCGGCGAGAGGATGGTCGCGCCGCATCGCCAGGTGCAGGGGGTCCTCGAACAGCGCGAAGCGCCTCATCCCGGCGCCGAGCCGCTCGCCCCCGCCCTCGAACTCGAACAGCAGCACGAGGTCGAACTCGCCGGCCCGCAGCCGCGGCGCGATCTCCTCTGGCTCACCCTCGGCCAGGGTCAGCTCGACTCCCGGGTGCGAGGCGCGAAAGCCGGCGATCGCCTGTGGCATCAGCGTCGCCCCGGCGGTCGGGAAGGAGGCGATCCGCAGGCGTCCGCCGCGTCCCGCGGCGATCGCCGCGATCTCGGACTCCGCCGTCTCCATCTGCGCGAGGATGCCGCCGACGTGCCCGGCCAGCGCCGCACCGGCCACGGTCGGGCGCACGCCACCGCGATTGCGCTCGATCAGCGCCACGCCGGCTTCGCTCTCGAGGGTTGCGATCGCCTGCGATACCGCCGACTGCGAGTAGGAGAGCGCGTCGGCGGCGTCCGAGAAGGAGCTGAGGTCGATCACTTCGCGGAAGACGTTGAGGCGGGCCACATTGAACATAAGCAAAATCGATTGTACCGATAGGTATTTCCAGTTGTGCTAATGCAAATCCGGTGCGACCATCGTTCGAGACTTCACCGACAAAGCTGCACCAACGAGGAGGCATCTCATGGCACTGAAGATCATCGTTTCCTATGACGACACCGACAACGACCGCGACGCGCTGGCCCTGGGTCGCCTGCTCGCCGTTTCCGGCGCCGACCTCTCACTCGCCTACGTCCGCCACGAGGTCGGCGGCGCACTGGAGCAG
>DATBXZ010000137.1:0-2477 GCA_036513995.1 Solirubrobacterales bacterium
GTCGCTGCCGGCATCGGCGGCTCTGGCCACCCGATCGTCGCCCCTAGGGGCAGACGACGATCAGGTGGAAGTCGGCGTCCTCGTTGGCGCCGGTTTTGTCGCGGGTGTGGACTTCGATTGCGTTCGGGTTGGCGGGCGAGATGTTGGTCTGGGCGTAGCCCGGGTTGGGCACCGTGGTGCCGGCGTTGTCGCGCCCGGCGACGTTGGCGCAGCCGCTGACGTTGACCGGGAAGATCACGTCGACGGCGCCACCGCCCTCGGCGGCGCCGATGCCGGCGTCGCTGGCGCGGGCGAGTGTGGCGTTGCCGGGGCTGGCCGGGTTGTTGACGACCGCCCAGTAGGTGTGACTGGCACGGACCGCGCTCTTGGCCGAGGGCACGACCCCGAGCTTGTTGGTGTTGATCTGGTAGCCGGTCAGCGTCTTCTGCTTCAGCTTGCCGCCCCCGATCGTCTGCTTCTGGATCGCGCCGCCGTTGATCGTCTGCGCCGCGTAGGCCGTGCCGGCCAGGGCGACGAAGAGCGCGATCAGGGCGACGACCATCGCCGGCGACGGCTTCCCGCTCTTGAGCTTGCTCATGCCTGGACTTCCTTCCCGTTGGGTGAAACTAGGTAACCCTCCAACCTCTTTACGAGCTGCGGTGAAGTTCCCCTACCCGCTCGAAGGGCCCTCTCGCGCTTGGTCGCGCCTATGCAGGGAGTGCGGCGACGAAGCGCTCGAAGGCGGCGATGTCGGTGACGGCGGGGCCGTGGCCGGGCAGGATCAAGCTGGGGTTGAGCTCGGCGAGCTTGCGGATCGAGCGGCGGTTCTCGGCCGGGTCCGGGGTCAGGTCCTTGGGTGGCTCGTCGAGGCGGGCGCGGAGCGTCAGGTAGGAGATGTTGCGAACCACGTCGCCGCAGATCGCAACCCGGTCGGACTCGCGCAAGAAGATCACCTCACCCGGGGCGTGGCCGGGAGCGTGGACGACCCGGAAGCCGGCGACCTCATCGCCCTCCTCGAGCACGCGGTCGACCTTGTGCGGTGGTCCCTGCCAGAGCCGGGCGAAGGTTCTCGCCACGGGGTGCTGGGTCGCCGAGACGGGCCGCCTTCCCTCCATCGCGTCGACGTCGGCGGCGTGGCAGGCAAGCGGAATGCGGCGTTCCTCGCAGATCGCCTTCGCCGCGCCCTGGTGGTCGGGGTGGACGTGGGTAAGCGCCAGCAGCGACAGCTCGACGCCCTCGACCTGCTTGCGGATGCGGCCGACGTCCCAGCGGCGGCCGGCGTCGATCAAGACGTCCTCGGCCAGGTAGACGTTGATCATCGGTCGCGGGAATTCGGCGAGCCGCCAGACCCCGGGCGCGAGGTACTTCAATGGCCGATGCCGAGCGTTCCGCGTGGGTCGCCACTGTGCTCGGCCAGCTCTTCGAGCCCGGCGATCTTGCGTTCGCCTTCGAGCCGGGCCGGGTGCTCGGCGGGCAGCGGCTCGATCAGACGGCGGATGCGGTTGCGGACCTGCAGCGCGAAGTGGGGGGTGGAGGCGCCGGCGAGGGCGCGGATGTCCTCGGGCGTGACCTCGCGCGCCTGGCCGAGCAGCTCGGGGTTCTCGGACTCGCTCATTCGCCGCCGCCGATCTTGGCCAGCTCCGCGAGTTCGTTGACCTCTGCCTGCTGGTTCACGTCGATCGCCTCCTGGTCGCCGATCACCCACACGTGGTTGTAGAAGGCGCGGGTCGGGTTGGTCGTGTATCCGGGCTTCACGTCGAGGAAATATTCACGCAGCGGTGTCGGCAGGGTAGTGGCGCTATCGGTGAGCAGCAGCGGGCCCCAGGTGCCGGAGGCCGAGAGCGGCGCCGCGGCGGCGGCGTCGAGCGGCGAGTCGTCGCGAGCGAGGACGAAGCCGTGCCCCGGGTCGTTGACGTCCCAGCCGAAGCTGCCGTCGGCGTAGCGGGCGAAGGCGATCGCGTTGGCGACCGGGTCCTCGCCGGAGATGCGGTGGACGCTGCTGGAGACCTTGCCGATCGCCTGCACCGCCTTCGCGGAGATCGCCGAGGGCGGGCCGAGCACGTAGACCGGGACGTCCTTGTGGCGCTTCAACGTGGCGAGGGTGGGTTCGGGCAGGATGTCGCCCGCCGCGAAGAGGACCGGGTCGCCGGAGCGGGCGGCCCAGGCCGCGGCAGGCATCGCGAATTCGGGCTGATTGGAGGGGGCGATGAGGATGTGGGCGGGAGCGGAGCCGAAGAGGCCGTCGCGCAGTTCGGCAATCGCGGCAGCCGTCGCCGCGGCATTGCCGCCTTCGACGATCCTCGTCTTGCCGCCGTCCGGCGTCGTCACGTCGCCGATCGCGAAGGCGGTCACGCCCCCGGTCGACTTGTCGCCCCCGGGGTCGAGGGCGGCGAGCGCTTCGGCGGTGGGGTCGGGGAGGCCGTCGGCGTTGGAGATGAGGACCGGCGCCCGGACCGGGGCCGACATCAGGACCGAGGCGGCAATCGCGCCGGCCCAGT
>DATBXZ010000138.1:0-2389 GCA_036513995.1 Solirubrobacterales bacterium
ACATGGGCATGCTCGCGATCGTGCTCAACGCGCTGACGCTCCAGGACGCGCTGGAGAAGCGCAACGTGCACACCCGCGTGCAGTCGGCGATCACCATCTCAGAGGTCGCCGAGCCCTACATCCGCCGCCGCGCCATGCGCCACCTCGAGAAGGGGCGAGTGGTGATCTTCGCCGCCGGCACCGGCAACCCGTTCTTCACCACCGACACGGCCGCGGCCCTGCGCGCCCTGGAGATCCACGCCGAGGCGATCCTGATGGCCAAGAACGGGGTGGAGGGGGTCTACGACGCCGACCCGGCGACCCACCCCGAGGCCGAGTTCATCCCCACGATCACCCATCGCGAAGCGATCGAGCGCGGGCTCAAGGTGATGGACTCGACCGCGCTCTCGCTCTGCATGGACAACGACCTGCCGATCTACGTCTTCAACATGGGGGACGAGACGAACATAGATAGGATCGTCTCCGGCGAGAAGGTGGGCACCCTGGTCTCCAACGGGCCCGCCGCTTAAGCGAGGACGGGAACCGGTGGAGCTGATCGACGAACTGCTCGAGGACGCCAAGGGTCGGATGGCCAAGTCGGTCGATTCGAGCCGTGGCGAACTCGCGACCGTGCGCACCGGCCGTGCCTCTCCGCACCTGCTCGACCGCATCGTCGTCGACTACTACGGCAACCCGACGCCGCTGAAGCAGCTGGCCAACATCGCCACCACCGACGCCCGCCTGCTCACCGTCACCCCCTTCGACAAGGGCGCCCTGGGCGGGATCGAGAAAGCGATCCAGGAGTCCGACGTCGGACTCACCCCGAGCAACGACGGCAACGTGATCCGCCTGGCGATCCCGGAGCTGACCGAGGAGCGGCGGCGGGAGATGGTCAAGGTGGTGCACGGCGTCGCCGAGGAGGGCCGGGTCGCGATCCGCAACGTCCGCCGCGACATCATGCACGACCTGCGCGAACTGAAGAAAGAGGGCGAAGCGGGCGAGGACGACGAGCGCCGCGCCGAGTCCTCGCTGCAGAAGCAGACCGACGACGCGATCGCCGAGATCGACTCTCTCCTGAAGGGCAAGGAAGAGGAAATCCTCGAGGTTTGAGGGCGGTCCACACAGCGTGACCGCGCCCAGATACGTAGCGATCATCACCGACGGCAACGGCCGCTGGGCCCAGCAGCGCGGCCTGCCGGTCGCCGCCGGGCACCAGGCCGGGGCCGACGTCGTCAAGGCGAGGCTGCGCGACGCGGTCGAGCTCGGGGTCGAGGAGCTGACCGTCTTCTCCTTCTCGACCGAGAACTGGACGCGGCCGCGGGAGGAGGTCGAGGGGTTGATGCGGATGTTCGGGGAGCGGATCGCCGACGAGACTCCCGAGCTCGACGACGAAGGCGTGCGGATGCGCTTCATCGGCCGCCGCGAGGGGGTCGCGCGGGAGCTGGTCGAGCAGATGGAATGGGCCGAAGGGAAGACCGCCGGCAACGACCGCATCGTCTTCACCGTCGCCTTCAATTACGGGGGCAGGGCGGAGATCGTCGATGCGGCGCGAAGCTTCCAGGGGGGCTCCGAGGAGGAGTTCCGAAGCCACCTGTACGCACCGGAGATGCACGATCCCGACCTCCTGATACGAACCAGCGGCGAGCGGCGCATCTCCAACTACCTGCTCTGGCAATGCGCCTACTCGGAGCTGGTCTTCCGCGATGAGCTCTGGCCCGACTTCGACCGGGCCGCGTTCGAGGGCTCCCTGCGCGAATACGAGACCCGCCAGCGACGCTTCGGGGCGCGATCGTGAGGACCGATCTCTTCGACGACGAGATGTTCGAGGACGAGCCCCCGCCGCCGCCGAAACCACCGCGGCAGCCGCGCCGGAAACGGGGGATGCGGGGGGAGACGGCCAAGCGGGTGCTGGTGGCGCTGCCCTGGATCGCCTTCGCGATCGCGATCGCCGTCGCCGGCGGCATCGTCTTCGCGCTGGCGATGATCGCGATCGGCGTCGTCTGCCTGCGCGAGTACGTCGCCATGACCGCGCCCTCGCGCCCGCTCGCGATCCCCGCCTACATCGCCGTCGCGGCGCTGATCGTCGCCGCCCACTTCGGCACCGCCTTCAACGTGCTGCTGGTCCTCGCGGCGTCGTTCCCGCTGCTCTTCTTCTTCGGCGCCAAAGCGCGCTATCGCGACGGCGTCACGGTCTCGCTCGGCGTCACCCTGCTGGGGATCTTCTGGATCGGGATCCCGCTGGCCCACGCCGTGTTGCTGCGCGACCTGCCCAACCACGGCGCCGGCCTGCTGGTCGACGTCCTCGTCGGCACCTTCGTCGCCGACACCGCCGCCTACGCCACCGGCCGCATGTTCGGCAGCCACAAAATCGCCCCCACGATCAGCCCCAATAAGACGATCGAGGGCCTGG
>DATBXZ010000139.1:0-32134 GCA_036513995.1 Solirubrobacterales bacterium
CCGCCGCTGATGGCGCCGGTCCCGGGATCGCGGGCGACGGCCTGTACACCGCCGAAGAAGAGGTTGATCTCGGGCCGGCGGGCGACCGCGAGGCCGCGGGCCTCGAGCCGGGCCAGCGCCGCCTCGTCGATCCCCGGCTCCGCCTGGACGACGCCATGCTCGAAGTGCAGGCGTGGTGCCTCGATCGCCGCCGCCACCGGCAGTTCCTGCTCGACCGTGCGGACGACGGTCTGCAGGATCGCCGAGCGGATCCGGTTGGAGCCGGCGCTGCCGACCCCGAGCACGATCTCGCCGTCGCGCAGGACCATGGTCGGAGCCATCATCGACGGCACCCGGCGGCCAGGCAGGATGCTGTGGAAGCCGAGCGGGTTGAGATCCTCCTCGCCCAGCATGTTGTTGAGGATCACCCCCGTGCCCGGGACCAGCACGCCGGAGCCGGAGCCGTTGGAGCAGGTGACGCCGGCGCACATGCCCTCGCCATCGAGGACCGAGATGTGAGTAGTCGAGCCGAGCAGGTCGCCGGCGGCGAGGTCGAGCCCGGCCGGCTCGAGGAAGCCGGCCTCCATCCCCTCCTCGTAGAGCGCTTCGGCGAACTCGATGCCGCGGCGGCGGTTGGCCGCGTCCATCGCCGCGACCAGCTGCTCGGGGCCGCTCTCGGCGCCAAGCCGCTCGAGCAGGCCGAGGCAGTAGGCGACGAGGATCCCACCCGAGGACGGGGGCGGGTTGGTCAGCACCTCGGCGCCGCGGAACGGGGCGCGGATCGGCTTGCGCTCGATCGCCTCGTAGGCGGCGAAGTCGCCGCGGCCGAGGGTGCCGCCGTTGGCGACCACGAAGTCGCTCAACGCCGCCGCCACCTCACCACGGCAGAACGGCTCCGCCCCTTCGGCGCCGAACCGTTCCAGCGCCTCGGCCAGCTCGCCGAAGCGGAACTCCTCGCCCTCGCGCAGCGTCCTGCCATGCGGCGCGTACAGCTCCCGCGTGCCCTCGAGCCGGTCGTGGATCGGGCCGAGGATGTCGAGGATGTAGGCCTGCTCGGCGTTGACCGGCGCCCCCTCCCGGGCCAGGCGGATACCGGGGCCGACGAGGTCGGCGAGCGGCGCCGAGCCGAAGCGCTCCAGCGCCCGCACCAGGCCGGCGGCGGTTCCCGGCACACCACAGGAGGCCGGGCCGACGTAGAACGTCTGCACCGTCTCGGCGTCGAAGTGGACCGGCACCGGCGCCAGCTCGGTTCGCCGCGCGATTCCGTCGAGACCGGGCGCCGCCACGAAGAAATCGATCAGCGCCGTCTCCCCGCCACGGTGGACCATCATGTAGCCGCCGGCGCCGAAGCCGGTCAGCGGACTCTCGACGGCGAAGGAGGCCAGCACCGCGCAGACCGCGGCGTCGACCGCGTTGCCGCCCTCGCGCAGGACCCCGGCACCGGCCTCGGCCGTGAGCGGGTGGCCGGCGGCGACGACCCCTTTCATCGGGCGCAGCTCGTGCTAGCCGGGGAGGAACTCAGGGACGTCGATGCCGAGCTCACCGGAGCGCTCGGGCGGGCGGCCGCGACCGCTTTCCTTGGTGCGGCGGATGGTCGGCTCGGTGGCGCGGCGCGGCGCGCTCGGGCGACCGTCGAAGCGGGTGGCGACGACGGTGACCCAGATCTGGTCGGAGAGCTCGTCGTCGACGTTGGCGCCGAAGATGATGTTGGCGTCGGGGTGGGCGGCCTCGCCGACCACCTTGGCCGCCTCGCTGACCTCGACCAGCGAGAGGTCGGAGCCACCGGTGATCGAGAGCAGGATCGAGCGGGCGCCCTCCATCGAGGTCTCCAGCAGCGGCGAGGAGATCGCTTTCTCGGCGGCGAGGATGGCGCGCTCGTTGCCGTGCGCCATGCCGATCCCGAGCAGGGCCCGGCCGGCGTCAGACATGATCGTCCGCACGTCGGCGAAGTCGAGGTTGATCACGGCCGGCAGAGTCACCAGGTCGGAGATGCCCTGGACGCCCTGGCGCAGCACGTCGTCGGCGACCTGGAAGGCCTCGACCATCGAGGTCTGCTGGTCGAGCACCTCGAGCAGGCGGTCGTTGGGGACGACGATCAGGGTGTCGACCTCGGCGGCCAGCTCCTCGATGCCTTTCGCGGCCTGCGAGCCGCGCTTGTTGCCCTCGAAGGTGAAAGGCTTGGTGACGATGCCGACGGTCAGCGCGCCGACCTCGCGGGCGAGGCGGGCAATTACTGGGGCGGCCCCGGTACCTGTTCCGCCGCCCGCGCCGGCGGCGACGAAGACCATGTCGGAGCCCTTGAGCAGGCGCTTGATCTTGTCCTGCTCCTCGAAGGCGGAGCGGTGGCCGACCTCGGGGTCGGCGCCGGCGCCGAGGCCGCGGGTCTGCTCGTCGCCGATGTGGACGGTGACGTCGGCGACGCAGAGCTGCAGCGACTGAAGATCGGTGTTGACGGCCATGAACTCGACCCCGGGGATGCGGGCGTCGACCATGCGGTTGACCGCGTTGACGCCGGCACCGCCGACGCCGACGACTTTGATCACCGGCTGGTGCGGCTCGCCGCTGCCGGGCGGCTCGTAAGCCGGCTCTTCGCGCCCGTAACGCGGGTTGCTCACGGAGGGTTCCTCGCGGCGCTCGTAGCGCGGCTTCGGTTCCTCGGAGAAGACCCTCTTCAACCGCTCCGGCGGAGTCTCGGCAGGGGGATCTTCAGCTATAGGACCTTCGGAATCTTGGTCGTACAGAGGCGCCTCTGGCGTGGATGGGCGCTCCTCGCCCGCAGCCTGCGAGGACGAGGAGTGCTCGTCCGCGACAGGACCCGCGGCCTGAGGCTCCTGTGCCTCGGCCTCCTTCTTGGCCTCGGCGGGATCCTGGCGGCCGTACCTGGGCGCCTCGGGCGGATCGGCGGGAGCGTCCTCCGAAGTCGAGCGGAAGAGGTCGGAGAGGGGACCCTCGCGCATGCTTGCGCGCTTATTGCGTCGAGCCATTCGCCAGAACCTCCTTCGCCAACTCCCGGTAGTAGTTCGCGGCGCTGCTGCCGGAATCGTACTTGAGGACGCTGGCACCCTTGACGGGGGCCTCGGCGAATTTGATCGCCTTGCGGATCCGGGACTTGAAGACGAGGTCGCCGAAGTTCTCTTCGAGGATTTCCACCGCCTCCTTGGCGTGGACGGTCCGCGTGTCCAGCATCGTCGGCAGGATGCCCTCGATCTTGACGTCGGGGTTGAGGTTCTCCTGGATCATCTTCAGCGTGTTCTGGAGCTGGACCAGCCCGCGCATCGAGAGATACTCGCACTGCACGGGGACGATCACTTTGTTCGACACGGTGAGCGCGTTGATCGTCAGCAGGCCGAGGCTGGGCGGGGTGTCGATGCAGATGAAGTCGTACTCGCCGTCGACCTCTTTCAGCCCCTTCTCGAGCGAGCGCTCGCGGCCGATCTTGGTGCTCATCGCGATCTCGGCGCCGGCCAGGTCGATCGAGGCGACGGCGATGTCGATCTCGCGCTTGACGATGATCTCGCTGATCGGCATGTCGTTGACGAGCACGTCGTAGAGGCTCTTTTCGACCTTGTCCGGATCGATTCCCTGGCTCATCGTCAGGTTGCCCTGCGGGTCGAGGTCGATGCAGAGCACGCGGTAGCCGGACTCGGCGAAGGCGACGGCGAGGTTGAGTGTCGTGGTGGTCTTGGCCACCCCGCCCTTCTGGTTGGCGAAGGCGATCACGTCGGCGTGCTTGACCGGCAGCTCCGGCTCGGCGTGCAGCTCACGCGCGGCGTCCAACCTGCTCGGCGCGATCAAGTCCCTGGGCAGCATCCGCGCCGGCTCCTCGGGCTCGGCCTTGACCACGGGCGGTGCCGGCGCAGGGGCCGTGGCAACCTGCTCAACCGAAGCGGCCGGTCCCGAATCCTCTGGCCTCCCTCCCGCGGGTGGCGCGGATGGGTGCTCCTCGCCCGCAGCCGGCGAGGACGAGGAGTACTCGTCCGCGCCACCCGCGGGCCGGGGGCTCGATCCCTGAGATTCGGCGACAGCCCGCTCGGGCACCGCTTCCTCCATGCGCTGGAGCTCTTCGACGATCGGGTGCTGCTCGTCGACCTGGATAGGGGCTGGCTTCGGCTTGCGGCTTAGAAATCCCATTGCGCCGATATTCGTATGGGGGGCCGCTTTTCCTGCCGGCCTTCGAAATTGCTAGGAATTGCCCGATCCCCGAGCTTCTCGACAAGCGACTGGTCATCGTCACCGGCAAGGGTGGCGTCGGCAAGACGACGGTCGCCGTGGCGCTCGGGATGCGCGCCGCCGCCGAAGGCAAGCGGACGATCGTCTGCGAGGTCTCCGCCCAGGACAACGCCTCGCGGATGTTCGACCACACCGAGGTCGGCTTCCACGAGGTGGAGATGGAGGAGAACCTCTGGTCGATCTCGATCGACCCCGACGAGTCGATGCGCGAGTACGTGCTGCTGCAGCTGAAGGTGCGGGCGATGCGCGACATGCTCTTCCGCAGCCGCATCTTCAACTACCTCGCCGCCGCCACTCCCGGGCTCAAGGAGCTGGTCACGATCGGCAAGATCTGGGAGCTGGCCCAGCTCGACCGCAAGGTGAAGAAGGGGCGCAAGTACGACCTGGTGATCGTCGACGCGCCCGCCACCGGCCACGGCGTCGGCTTTCTGCAGACGCCGCGCACCTTCGCCAGCATCGCCCGGGTCGGTCCGATCCACTCGCAGGCGCAGACCCTCGACCGCTTCATCACCGACCACGAGCACACCGGCGTCGCGATCGTGGCGCTGCCGGAGGAGATGCCGGTCAACGAGTCGGCGGCGTTGGAGACGGACCTGCGCGACGAGGTCGGCGTCGCCGTCGACCGCGTCTACCTCAACGGCCTCTACCCCGAGCGCTTCTCCAAACCCGAGGCCGAGCGGCTGGCGGGCCTGGCCGAGGGCGAGGAGGGCGCGGTGCGGGCAGCCGCGCGGGCGGCGCTCTCCGAGCAGGGGCGGGCCCGCTCCCAGCGCGCCCAGCTGGCTCGCCTGCGGCGCCGGGTCGAGGCGCCGGTCAAGTCCCTCCCCTTCCTCTTCGAGCCCGACCTCGGACCCGAGGCGGCGCGGCAACTCTCCAGGAAGCTCTCCTGATGCCCACGCTCGGCGACGTCCTCGACGGCAAGGAGATCTGCATCTGCGCCGGGTCGGGCGGGGTCGGCAAGACGACCACCTCGGCGGCAATCGCGACCGGGATGGCGGCCCAGGGGCTGAAGGTCTGCGTGCTGACGATCGACCCGGCCAAGCGGCTCGCCGACTCGCTCGGGCTGAAGGAGCTGGGCAACGAGGCGCGCCGGGTCGACCCGAAGCTGTTCGAGAAGCAGGGCGTGGAGATGAAGGGCGAGCTGTGGGCGATGATGCTCGACGCCAAGGCGACCTTCGACGAGCTGGTCGCGCGCCAGGCGCCGGACGAGGAGGCGCGCGACCGCGTCCTCGAAAACCGCATCTACCAGCAGATCTCCAGCGCCCTCGCCGGCTCCCAGGAGTACATGGCGATGGAGAAGCTGTTCGAGCTGCACACCGAGGGCGGGTTCGACCTGCTCGTCCTCGACACGCCGCCGACCCGCAACGCGCTCGACTTCCTCGACGCGCCGAAACGGCTAACCCAGTTCATCGAGGGCAGATCGCTGCGGATGTTCATGAAGCCGACCGGGCTGGCGGCGAAGGTCGCCGGCCGCGGCGCCTCGGTCGCGCTGGGGATCTTCAAACGGATCGTCGGCTTCGACCTGCTGGCCGACCTGGCCGAGTTCTTCAACGCCTTCAGCGGCATGGTCGACGGCTTCCAGGCCCGGGCGAAACGGGTGAACAAGCTGCTCGCCGACCCCGGCACCTGCTTCCTGGTCGTCTGCGGCCCCCAGGGCGAGCCGGTCGACGAGGCCGTCTACTTCCACCGCAAACTGATCGAGGCGAAACTGCCCTTCGGCGGCGTCATCGTCAACAAGGTCCACTACCCGTCGGAGGAGCTGGCCGGCGAGCCGGCCGACCTGCCGGCGACCCTTACCGAGAAGCTCGGCGACGAGGACCTGGCGCAGCGGGTGGCGGCGAACTTCTCCGACTACCAGGCCCTGGCCGAGCGCGACGCCCGCAACATCGAGCGCCTGGCGACCGAGCTGCGCACCCGTGGCGTGATCCGGGTCCCCTACCTAGACGAGGACGTCCACGACCTCGCCGGCCTGGCCGAGATCAACCGCTACCTGTTCGCGACCGGCGAGGAGCGGGTGGCGATGGCGGCGGGCCGGGCCTAGCTGGCGCGGCTGTCGGGGTCGCCGTAGTGCGCGTAGTCGAACTCGAGGTGGCTGACCTCCCAGTCGGCGTCCTCGGGGACCGGAAAGAGATGGCGCACGCGAGGAGTGTCGATGCGCTCGCGGTGTTCGATGTCGCGCTCGCTGGCGGCGGGCCACTCGAGCGAGTCGCCGCGGCGCTCGTCTGAGACCTCCTCGAGCCACGGCGTCGCCGTGATCTTGATCTCGTCTTCGGCCGGGATCGGCTCCATGATGCGGGTCTCCTGCTCCATGAACTCCTCCTCGGTCGATGCGATTTCGATTGGCTCGGGGCGCGCGACGGGCTGCGGAAGCTGTTCGACGCGGAACTCTGGGGGCTTCGCGATCGGCTCGGGCGGGCGGATCGCCTCGACGGGCTCGGGCGGCACGACGGACTCGATGGCGGCCTCGATCTCCTCGGCGGCTGTGAAGGCGATCTCGGAGTCGCCGCCTTCCAGGCCGGTGACGATCAGAGTCTCGTCGGCGGTGGCGTTGAGGTCGTTGCCGAGCTCGCCGAGAGCGGCCTGCAGCAGCAGCCTGCGGACCCCATCCTCGGCCCAGCCGGCCAGGCGCACGCCGTTCTCCAGCGAGCGGCCGTTCATCAGAGCGCGCTCGAGCTCGAGCGTGTCCTCGATCTTTTCGCGGGCCTCGATCCGGTCCAGCGAGTCGTCGGAGATCAGCGCCGCGGCGCGCATCGGCAGCGAGGCGCCGACCGGGCCGTGGCCCTCGAGCACCGCTCGCAGAGCCAAAAGGTGGTCGCTGAGCCCGTCGAGCGCGCTCTCGCGCTCGCAGCCCATCTCGAAGCGGCCGACCGCCCAGGTGAGGGCGCTGTCGGGGTCGGGACGGGCCTCCAGCGTGCCGGCCAGCTCGACCAGCTCGCCTGCCTCCTCCTCGCTGAGTCGGTAGCCACCGGGGCGGGTCGCGGGGGCGCCGGTGGCGATCCGCCGCCAGCAGTCCTCGCCGGTCGGGGCGAAGGCGAAGGGGCCGAGCCCGATGCCACCGCCTTTGAAGAGCCTCATCACGCTGATCAGCTCGCGCAGCTGGTTGAGGGCAGCCTCGGCGCCTTCCTCCTCGTGCTGCTCGGCGACGGCGAGGTACTGCGGCTCCCAGGAAGCGCGCCCCATGCCCTCGCTGCGCATCGCGTCGATCGGGGCGTCGATCGCGTCGGAGCGGACCACACGCACCCCGTGCGGCAGTTGCAGCCGGGCGATCGACATCCGCAGGCCGACCACGGGGACGATCACCACCTCGGCGTCGTCGGCGCCGCGCGCTTCGGCATCGAGCATCGAGAGCGCGCTGTCGAGCCGCGCCCGGTCGAGCGAGAACTCGGTCGACCCCTCCCAAAGCGCGGAAATGAAGACGGTGAGCATCCGTTCCGCCCGCTCGCCCGGGTCGGCGGGGACGGACTCGCCGCGCTCCTCCAGGTAGGCGGAGGCGACGCCGGCCTCGATCGCGGCCTCGCGGGCGGGGCCGAAGCTGGGCAGGGAGCGGAGCTCCTGGGCGCGTTCCTCGACGAAGCGCGAGGTCAGCGGCACGTAGCTGTAGAAGGCCGAGTCGTCGCCGCTCTCGGCGGAGACGTCGAAGGGAATCTGGTCGCCGCTGGCGACGAGAGAGCTGAAGCGCGTGGCGGCCTCGGTGGCCAGCCGCTTCAGCGCTTCGTTGAGGAGGAAATCACGCACGGCTCAGGCTTCCGCCCGCCGGGCAGCGCTCCTGCGCCTGCACGATGCATTGCAAGCGGGAGGTTTGGACGTTTGGACTAGACGGCGGCGGGCTCGGCGTCTTCGGCCAGGAGCCAGCGGGTGCCGTACTTGCGCATGTCGTCGATCAGCGGCACCAGCGCCTCGCCCTTGGTGGTCAGGGCGTACTCGACCCGGGGCGGAACCTCCGGATACGTGTGCCGCTCGACGACCCCCTCCTCCTCCAGCGCCCGCAGGCGCAGGGAGAGAGTGCGCGGGCTGATCCCCTCCAGAGAGCGCTCCAGCTCGCAGAAGCGACTGCTGCCGTCGGCAAGGTCGCGGATCAGCAGCAGCGTCCACTTGCCGCAGACGACCTCGGCCGTTCGACAGACAGGACAGGTGGAGTTGCTCAGTGCGCTCATCGTCAAATCGAGGCGGGGATTCAAAAGCCTCGCTTCAACAAGTGTAGCCACATGGCTTCACTAACTGAAGCATTGGCGAATACCTGTCGAGATGGGCTTTACGTGGGCTTCCCTGGCTAAAGCCGCTTGCCCGTCGGACCGATGAATGGGCATGTTGGCGGCCCCCGGACGAACCAGCCCTCCTCGCAGCAACCGCGAGGGGGGCTTCGCCCTGATCGAGGTTCTGATCAGCGGCCTGATCGCGGTCACGATGACTGGCGCGGTTTTCGGTCTGCTGACCGCATCGGGCCGGTCGGGCACCGAAGACCGTCACCGGACCCAGGCCTACTCGTTGGGCCAGGAAGACCAAGCACGAATGAGAGGGATGAGGATCTCGACCCTCAACGGGTACAGCCGCGTCAGCCAACCGATCCTTCTCAACGGTGCCGAATACAAAGTCACCTCCAGAGCCTCCTTCGTCAACAACAACAGCTCGGCGGCCTCCTGCGAAGAAGGCAACTCCTCGGTCGACTACGTGAAACTCTCCTCGGAAGTCACCTGGGTCGGCACCAACGGCCGCAAAGTCCAGAACCCGGCCCTAGTCGAGAGCATCATGACCCCCTCGAACGGCTCACTTGACCCGACCCACGGGTCGCTGGTCTTCCAGGTCACCAACGCCTCGAACGTCGCGATCAGGGAAGTGACCCTGAACACGACCGGGAGCTCTAACCCGGCCAGCCTCAGCGGCAGGACGGACGAAAACGGCTGCGCGATCTTCATCGACCAGCCGGAAGGGACGTACTCCATCCTGCCCGGCGGCCTGGCGGCCGGATACGTCAACGAAGACGACGAAGCGCCTGCGGCGGAACCCTGGGGGATCACCGGCGGCTCTACCAAGACCGTTCAGCTCCACTACGACAAGGGGGCGGCGATCAATGCGAGCTTCAAGGTCCGGCCGTACTCCGGCACTCCACCGCTCAGCGAAAACAAGGTCGATTCGGTGCGGGTACTCCAGAATCAGTGGACCGTGCAGGAAAAAATCTTTGGGTCGGTCGGCGGCACCCGCTCGACGCCATTCGTGCTCGGCTCGCTCTACCCCTTTGCTAGCTCCTCCTACGTCTATTGGGCGGGGACCTGTGCGGCCAACCAGCCGCCCGCTGGGGTGATGCTGGGAAGCACCGCTGTCACCTCCGGCGGGACGAGCGCAACGGCACCGCAACTCCCCGCCTTCTATCCAACCGTGATGGGTGAAAACGCGACCGGAACCATGGTCCCACTCAGCGGCGCCAAGCTGACCGTCGAAGACGAAGGAACCGGTTGCACGGGGAAGCGCGAATTCCTGACGAATACCTCAGGGCAGCTTAACGAACCAGGGCTTCCGTACGACAACTACAAAGTCTGCGCTTCGGGGTCGGTCACGACCAGAAAGGCGACTGGCACCGAAACAGAAACCAAGATTCGGCGCGCGACAGCGTCAAACGTCTCCGTCAAGAGCATCACGGGAACCCCCCTCACCCTGGAAATCAAGGGCGCAAGAGCCACAGGTGGCGCATCCCCAGAAGGCGCGTGCCCATGAGCTTGCGGCGCGTGCTCAAGGACGAGAGCGGCATGACCCTGGTCGAGCTGCTCGTCGCGACGGCGACGGGCACAGTCGTGATGGCGATGGTCACGGCGGTGCTGATCACCACCATGCACGTGTCGAACCGGGTTGCTAGTCACGTCGAGGCGAACCAGCTCGCGCGGCTGACAATGGGAAAGGTGATCGACCAGTTGCACTCCTCCTGCGTCGCCTACGACTATGCCCCGATCAAAGAAAACAGCAATGGCAGCACGCTGATCTTCACCCATCAGACCGGGAGCGCGGTGCAGCCGGTCCCGGTCAAATCCGAAATTGTCTTCTCCGGCGGCAAATTGACCCAGGCCGACTATCCCTCGACCGGCGGCTCGGCACCGAACTGGACCTTCGCGACCTCGCCCGCGACGACCACGACGTTGACGACCAACGTCAGTCAGATCGGCTCGACCCCAATCTTCCGCTACTACGGCTACAACACGAGCGGGGCGATCTCCTCAACCCCGCTGGCCGAACCGCTGAACAAGGAAAACGCCGAACGCGCGGTCCAGGTCTCAGTCGCTTTCGGGGCCGGCCCACGCACACTTAGAACCGCCAACGACAGCGGGGCAGTCACCCCGATCCAGAGCTCGGCGCTGCTGCGTCTCACCCCCGCCAGCTTCGAAGCCGGCCCCGAAAACTCACCATGCCAATGAACACCGGGAAGGCGAAATCCGAGGACGGTTTCACGATGATCATCACGCTGATCGCGATGACCGTGATGATGATGCTCGCGGTGGTCGCCGTCACAGCGGTCAACGGCGACGGTCACCTCAGCCTGCGCAACCTCGAACAGAAGCAGGCCTACGAGGCGGCCAAGGCCGGCGTCGAAGACTATGCCTTCCATCTCGACGCTACAAACGGCTCCTATTGGGAAAAATGCACCAACGTGGAACTGCCGAACGCCGTCAATCAGATCGGCTCAACCGCAAAGACCCGCCCGGTGCCCGGGACGACGGGAGCCAAATACGCGATCGAACTGATCCCTTCCTCGACGCAGACGAGATACACCCAGTGCAGTGAAATCGATCCTTCCGGGAGCATGCTCGAGCAGACCGGACAGCTGCCGGGGTCGTTCCGGATCCGATCGAACGGCTTCGCCGGCAAGGCGAAAGCGACGATCGTCGCCACTTTCAAACGGCCGAGCTTCCTCGACTACGTGTACTTCACCCAGTTCGAGACCTCGGACCCGATCACCTATGCGGGGGAAAAGACCTGGCTCCCGGAAGCGTACAAGCAATGCGAAAAAACGATGCAGGAAGGACGCTACGCTCAAGAAATTCCGGGTTCGAACGGCGTCTATTGCAACGTGATCTCGTTCAAGTCGGGCGAGGCGATCAGGGGCCCGCTGCACAGCAACGACGCGATCTTCGTCTGCGGCAACCCGACCTTCGGCCGCAGCCCCGCCGACTCGATCGAGGTCGGCGCCCCGAGCCCCGGCTGGTATGGGGGCACCAATGCTGCGCTCGGCGAAGCCCGACTCGGCTCACGCGAATGCCCGAGGGCGGAACCAACATTCCCGGGAACCTTCAAAACCAGCTCACCGCCGCTCAACCCACCGACGACCAACAGCGAACTCTCGACCATCGCCGAACCGGCTTTCAGGTATAGCGGCCAGGTGCGAATCTGCCTCAGCGGCGCGACCATGAAGGTGAGCACCAACGGGACCTGCGACGGCAGCAAATACTCGGGGGCGATCCCCGCCAACGGCGTCGTCTACGTCTTCAACAACAGCTCCTGCGTGAGCTCGAAATACGACCCGTACAAGGTCACCTACGAAACGACCTCCGGTTGCGGCAACGCGCTGGTCTCGGGCGAAAACTACTCAGGCCAGCTGACGATCGCCGCCGAAAACGATGTCCTGATCTCCGGGCCACTGACCCGCCAGTCCGGAACCAACGGGATGCTCGGCCTGATCGCCAATAACTTCGTCCGCGTCTTCCATGCCTATCCGACCGAGAAGTACAACGCGGAAGGCAAGGTCGAATGCGGAAGCGGAGCCGGCGAGTCACGACTCGAAAACCTCGAGATCGACGCCGCGATTCTGGCGATCAAACACTCCTTCATCGTCGACCACTACAACTGCGGCAACGATATGGGCAGTCTGACCGTGAAGGGCGCGATCGCGCAGAAGTTCCGCGGCCCGGTCGGCACCTTCAGCGGCTCCACGACGGTCAACGGCTACTCCAAGAACTACGAATACGACGACAGGCTCCGCTACGCGGAGCCACCGAGCTTCCTTGACCCGGTCACCAAGTCCTGGGTGATCGGCAGGGAGACCGCCGGCTGACGACGAAACAGGCGAAGCGGCGGCATCGCCGCTCGTTCCGGTCCAAAAGTTGCGGAAGCAAAGTTTTCCGTGCCGGTATGTCGATGAGAGAAGACAGATGTTGGAGCTCACCCGCAAGAAAGACAAGTCGCTGGTCGGACTCGAGATCGAGGCCGACTCGATCGCCGCGACCGAAGTTCGGGTCAACGGCGACACGAACGTCGCCGCAACGGCGCTCGCCCCCCTGCCCCCGGGCGCCTTCCACGAAGGCGAGGTTGTCGAGCCTGAAGCCGTCGCCGAGAGCCTGAAGCAGCTCTTCTCTCAACACAAGCTCTCCAAGCGCGTGCGCCTCGGCATCGCCAACCAGAAGGTCGTCGTCCGTACCCTGCGCCTGCCGGCAATCGAGGATCCAAAGGAGCTGGATGCCGCAATCCGCTTCCAGGCCACCGAGCAGATTCCGATGCCCCTCGACCAGGCTGTCCTCGACCACCGCGTCGTCGGCGGCGTCGGCGCGGCCGACGGAGAGGCACCGAAAATCGACGTGGTCGTCGTCGCCGCTCGTCGCGACATGATCAGCGCCTCACTGCAGCCACTCCGCGACGCAGGCCTCGAACCGGTTGGCGTCGACCTCTCGGCCTTCGGCATGATCCGCGCGCTCGAGGTCTCCGCGCCAGTTGCGGAAGACGAGGTCGCGGGCACGACGGACAGCGGCGCGGTTCTCTATTGCAACGTCGGCGATGTAACCAACCTGGCGGTCGCCAAAGGCCGCTCCTGCCTCTTCACGCGCATCGCCCCCGCCGGACTCGAGGCGATGGCCACCGATCTCGCCCGCTCGACCGGGTTGACCCGGGAACACGCCCAGCAATGGCTCGGCCATGTCGGCCTCGAGCTTCCACTCGACCAGATCTCCGGCGACCCTGGCCTGGCCGGGCAGGTCCGCGCCACTCTCGAGGCTGGCGCCGCCTCCCTCGTCGACGAGCTTCGCCTCTCACTCGACTTCTACGGCACCCAAGACAATTCCGTCCCGGTCGAACGCGTCGTGCTCGGTGGTCCCGCTACGGCCATTCCCGGCCTCGTGCAGCAGATGAGCGCCCAACTGGGCCTCCCGGTCGAGGCTCGCTGCCCCCAGGCTCTCGGCGCGCTGGACGAATCCACGGCAGCGCGACTCACCCTCTCCTACGGCCTCGCTCTCGAGGACTAGCAATGCGACCAATCAACCTGATCCCGGAGGAGGAGCGGCGTGGCGTCGACGCCAAGCTGCGCAGCGGTCCGCTCGCTTACGTTCTGCTCGGGGCGCTAATCGCCCTGCTCGCAGGGGTCACCCTGCTGGTCGTCACCGGCAACCAGATCTCCGAAAGCAAGGCCGAAGCTACTCAGCTGAAGGGTGAGGTCACGTCCACCGAAGCTGTTGTCGCGAAGCTTGCCGCTTACACCCAGTTCCACGAAGTGCAGACCCAGCGCGTCGCCACCGTTACGAACCTCGCGAAGAGCCGCTTCGACTGGGAAAAGGTGATGCGCCAGCTGGCGCTCGTCCTGCCCAGCGATGTCTGGCTGACGAGTCTGAACGGCTCCGTGCGACCAGACGCGGGAAGTGGTGGCAGCGGTCTGCGCCAAGCCGTCCCGGGCCCAGCCCTGGAATTGAGCGGCTGCGGTGGCGATCAGGAGGCAGTTGCCAACTTCATCACCGTTCTCCGCGATATCGATGGAGTCACCCGGGTCGGCGTGCAGTCGTCTGACATCGGCGGAGAAGGCGGGGAATCCTCCGGGGGCGGCGGAGAAGGCGGATCTGTGTCAGCGACGGGCTCGTGCAGCGGCGAATCGATGGCGCAGTTCCAGATCGTCGTCGCCTTCGACGCCGCACCGATCCCGGAAGCGACCAGTGGCGAAGGGGTCGAAGTTGCGGCCCCCCCCGCTCCGGAAGAAGGCGAAAGCGAAGTTGCTGCCACCTCAACGGAAGGTGGATGAGATGAGCTCCTCGAACCGCCTCGTAGTCTCCATTCTCATTCTTGCCGCGCTTGCACTGGGATTCTGGATCCTGCTGCTGAGCCCAAAGCGACAAGAAGCAAGTGACCTATCCGCGGAAGTCGAACAGCTTCAGAGTTCGCTTGTCCAAGCTCAAAGCCAGGCGAGCCAGGCGTTGACGGCAAAACGCGAATTCCCGCAGGACTACCGCCATCTCGTCGTGCTCGGTCAGGCAGTCCCAGGCGATGAGGAAACCTCCTCTCTCCTGGTTGAACTGAACCATGTAGCCAAGGCCTCCCACGTAGAGTTCACGAGCATTCAGCTCTCCAGTGAAGGTGGCAGCGAAGAAGCTGCCGCGACGGCGACCGCTCCCCAGGTGGGGGCGACGGCCGCCGCCGAACCAGGAGCGACCCTGCCCGCCACTGAGGCAACCGCGGCGCTGCTGCCACTCGGCGCGACGATCGGCCCGGCTGGCCTGGGGGTCATGCCTTACACCCTCAGCTTCAAAGGCAGCTTCTTCCATATTGCCGACTTCATTCACGGCATCGACTCCCTGCTGAGGACTTCGAAGTCGAAGCTGGCCGTGGACGGCCGCCTGATCACCCTAGACAGCTTCAGTCTGACCGAAGCCGGGGAATCCAACTCAGAGCTCAAGGCCGAATTCTCGGTCACCACGTACCTGGTGCCTCCCAGCCAGGGGATTACCGCAGGCGCCTCACCGACCGAACCGGCGCTGACCACCGCCACCCCGAGCTCCTATGCAAGCACAGGAGAAGAAGCAGAATGAACCGCTTCAAGAAAGGGCCCGAGCTCAAACTTCCCGAGCTGAAGGTGCCTGCCTTCCTCTCCGATCTCTACTACGACTTGCTGGATCGGCGCCTGCTACCGCTGGTCGCTCTGCTCCTGGTCGCGATCGTCGCTGCGCCCTTCTTGCTGAAGGGCACCTCCGACTCCGAAGTCGAACCCCCCGCGAGCGCCGACGCGAGCGCCAGCGCCGCGGGCCCGACCAGCTCTCTCGTCGTCTCCAAGGCAGAGCCCGGTCTGCGCGATTACCGGCACCGCCTCGCCCACCTGTCCCCGACCAATCCGTTCCGCGGCCAGCCGGGGAATAAAGGTCCGGAAGGAAGCGGAACGAGCGAAGAAGGAAGCTCGTCCGAAGGGGAAGGCACGACCACCCCCACCGAAGAAGCCCCGACGGAAGGCTCGAGCGGAGGGGAATCGGCACCGACCGAAACTACCGTTCATCACTCGGTCACCTACTTCACCTACGCGATCGACGTCCGCGTGACCCCGATCACCGACGCCGGTGGCAAGCGCAGCAAGCAGCAGCCCACGGTGCGTAGCGACCTACCACCGCTGACCATGTTGCCCGGACGGGAAACGCCAGCCTTCACCTATATGGGCCCAACCAAGGACACCAAGAAGGCGGTGATGCTGGTCTCCGACCGCGTCACCGGGCTATTCGGCGACGCGACCTGCATCGTCGGCACCGAAACCTGCCAGCTGCTGGCGCTAGAACCGGGCGTGCCGGAGACCGTCGCTTGGGCAAACAGCGGCCGCAGCTTCAAGATCGAACTGATGAAGATCTACGTGCAGAAGACCGATCAGCTCAATCGGGCGCCGCTCGGCAAGCCCAAGCAGAGCAAGCAACCCAGCAACGCCGGCTAGTTCAGCCCCAGATACAGATCCAACAGCGCGTTGCCGGCAAGCATGCCGAAAACGCCTCCAAGCGCGAGGAAGGGCCCGAAGGGGATCGCCATCTTGCGACCCTCAGCTCCGTAGCGGGCAATCACGGCCAGCCCCACGGCGCTGCCCAGCAGCAATGCCGCGAGTAGTGCTGGAGCGACGGCTCGGCCGAGGAAGAGCCCCATCGTCGCCACCAGCTTGACGTCGCCGAGGCCCATCCCGCGGGGATAGATCAGGGCGACCACAAATAGGAGACCGCCGGCCGCCGCCGCCGCAACCAGACGCTCAGGAACACCGCCGGGGTCGGTGGGAATCGCAATCGCCAGACAGAGGACCGCCGCCACCGCGAGAATCTTGTTTGGGATGACCCGAAGCTCGAGGTCGGTCAGGGTGATCGCGACCAGCATCGTCGAGAAGACCATGTCGATCGCGATCTCGCCGCCGTCGCCGCGGAAGACGGTGGCGACCGTGGCGAACAGGATCCCGGTCGCCAGCTCAGCAAGCGGGTAGCGAGGAGAGATCTCCGCACCACAGCAACGGGCCTGTCCACGCAGGAGCAGCCAGGAAAACAACGGTACGTTGTCCCGGGCCTGGATCTGAGTGCCACAGTGGGGACACTGGGAGCGCGGGCCGGCAATCGACATTCCCCGGGGAACCCGGTGGGCGACCGCGGTCGCGAAGCTTCCGGCGAGAAGGCCGCCGAAGAACGCGAATACGGCGACGGCAGCGGCGGGCATCGAGCGAGGGTTTTATCCGACCCGCCGGTCGAGTCTCTGTGACGTGGCTTTCGCGCTAGCGGAGAACCTGGAAACTGCGCTTTGCCGCCCGCTTCTCGAAGTTGCCGGCCGCATCGACGGCCTTGACCCTGAGGACGTGGCGATGGTAGCCAAGCCGGGAAAGCCGAAGAGGCGCCTGACATGGCCGCCAGACGCCGTGATCAAGCTTGCAGAGGAACGAGGTGCTGAGGTCTTCGACGGCGTCGGCAAAGCGGAAGACGACGGTCGGTTTGTGCGTCTTCAGCGCCGGTCCGGCGGTAATCCGGGTGACGGGGGCGGTCGAGTCCTCGACGTAGACAGTCGGGTCGGGGGTGCAGGGCGACTGGTCACCGCCGCCGTCGATAGAGACTCCGTAGAAGCTGACGCTGGTGTTCTCGACTACATGAACCGGCAGCCCAGCTTCAAATTCGGAGGCCGAGCCCTGTGCGAGCACCGGGCCCTTGCAGCCATCCTCGCCGAAGATCTTCACGATCGTGGCATTGGGTGCCTTACCGGTAACCAGCGGGGTCTCTTGGTTCGAAGTGCCTTCGGGCGTAGTCCGGAGCTTCGGTGCCGGTGGCCGCCCAGGGGGGTCTGGAGTCATGACGGGTGGGCGCTCCGGGGCCGTGGCGGGAGGACTCGCCTCACCCCCACCGCCGCCACCTTCAGGCTCGCTGGGAAGCGTGACCTCCCGGTAGCTGACCGAGGTCGACGAGCAACTCGAGTGGAAGCCCGCCCAGGAGGCTGTAGCGTAGAGGGTGGTCGTTGAGTTGTCGGGCACGACAGCTTGTACCCCTTCCGCCGAGAAGCTTTCCCCGCTGCCACTGCCGAGGACCACGCCGGTACAGGCCGGATCGCCATAGATATCGACGGTTGCTTCGCCCTCGGCCTGGCCAAGCACGAAGGGCAGGTTGTCATCGGCGGGAGAGCTCGGGGTGACGCCCTCGACTATCGGCGCAGCCGGGGCTTCGCTGACCTGGCGATAGACGATTGGTCTCGAGCAGGTAGAGGTGGTTTCGGCCTCGGAAGGATCGGTAAGCGTGGCGTAAAAGCTGGTGGTTGAGCCGGGAGCGACAGCAACCTGGATTCCGAGCCCTTCGAATTCGCTGAGTGGGCCGCTTCCGGCGACTTTCACGCAGGCAGAGTCGGTGTAGAGCGTCACCGTTGGGGTCGGGTCCAGGCTCGCTTTCATGGCCGAGGTCCTGAGACCGATGACCGAAGTGCCAACGCCTCCCTCTCGACCGATGATCCGCGGTGTGGTCGAGAATCCCGGCGATTTGGGGTTGGTGTGAGAAAGCAACGGCGCGGAGGGGGCTTCGGCCTCCGCGACCGGCACCCAGATCACACAACCGCCGAGAAGACTTACCGCAATCAACGCCAGCGCCGATCGCAGATGGGAAATGGGTGCTTTGACCATGTCTGTCACCTCGACCAAATGTCGACGACCCTGAGCGTTGGTACACGTTCTGGACGAAAGCACGAGGGGCGGGCCTCTCGACCCGCCCCTCGGCGACTACATACTCAGGCTGCTTCGGCCCGAGCAAAGCAACTAGAGGATCAGCTCCCCCAATTGCCACCAGCCGGACAACCCCCGCCACCGGTGGTGGGAGTACACGTGAACGACAGGGTTCCAGAGGTATTGGTGATCGAGAACGTATGTGCTGGCGTTCCCGATCCGGAGACCGTGAGCTTGTAGCCGGTTGCACCGCCTTTGGTACCGGCACCAGCCTGATCCTGAACGGTAAGGCCAGTAGCGCTGTTAAGCGTCGGCTCGATGAGTTTCAGCGCAGCGGCGTCGCAATTGACATATTCGCCTTTGGCGTTTTCCGTGCCGCACGTCTCCATCGCTACCTGAGCTGAATGAGCGTACTCCTTGGCCTTAGCGTCGCCGGCCTTTTCCTTCTGGTTGAAGAACGCCGGCAGCGCGATCGCGGCCAGGATTCCGAGGATGAGCATGACGACGAGAAGCTCGATCAGCGTAAAGCCGGCCTCGCTGTCGCCGTTGAGCCGGGCTCCAATCTTTGCCCGGATATTCTGGAGCAACATAGGTACCTCCTAGTGGACCTATCGTTTGCGCCATTGCCCGGGCTTTGGGGTCCGAGACACTGGCAATTACCCCCTCCTCATCGACCCCTAGCGCCCCACCTTTAGCCTCTGCACGGACAAATTCGGGAAGTACTAATTTTTGCTTCTGAGCAGCGAAAAGTGCGGTTCGGGGCAGCTAAAAATATTGAGGCAGAAGCACCGTCCTCAGAATTGTTGACCGCCCAGACGTACGAACGTCTAGACAGTCGAGAACATCACGTCGACGCTCGGGTCAGCGGATGTGTTCGTAGATCGAGAACATCGGCAGGTACATCGCGATCACGATGAACCCGACCATGCCGCCGACGAAGACGATCATCAACGGCTCGATCAGCGCCGTCAGCGCCTTGACCTTGGCGTCAACCTCGGCCTCGTAGAAGTCGGCGATCTTGGCGAGCATATGTTCCAGCTGTCCCGTTTCCTCGCCGACCGCGACCATGTGGCCGACCATCGGCGGGAAGATCGCGTTGGACTCGATCGGACCGGCAAGCGAGCCGCCCCGCTTGACCGACGCGTAGACGTCCTCCATCGCCTTCTCGACGACGACGTTGCCGGAGGTTTCCCCGGTCAGTTTGATCGCCTGCAGCATCGGCACGCCGGCGGCGACGGCCCCGGAGAAGGTACGCGACCAGCGGGCCAAGGCCACTTTCTGGATCACGTCGCCGATTTTGGCCGGAATCCGCAGCTTGAAGCGGTCCCAGAGGTCATGCCCGCGATCGGTCTTCTTCCACTTGACGAAGAAGAAGACCAGGGCCGCCAAACCGGGGATCAGAACGAACCAGTAGCCGGTGAGCACGTTGGAGGCTGTGACGCAGATCTGTGTGGGAAACGGAAGGCCGGCAGCTTCCTCGGGATGTTCCGCCGCCAATTCTTCGAAGATTTTCACGAAGACCGGGATCACGAAGGCGACAATCCCGATCAGGACCACGACAGCGACGCCGAAGACGAGCGCCGGGTACATCAGCGCCGATTTGACCTGCCGACGCAGGGCGTCGGATTTCTCCACCTGGAAGGCGATCCGGTCGAGTGAGTCCTCGAGTCGGCCGGTGTGCTCTCCCGAGCGAACCATGGCGCGGAAGAGACGGTCGAAGACCTTCGGGTAGCGCTCCATCCCCTGCTCCAGGCTGCTCCCCGCCTCGACATCCGAGCGGACCCCGCCAACCGCGTCTTTGAGCATCTCGTCCTGGGTCTGCGTTTCCAGCGTCTGCAGGGTGCGCAGCATCGGCATCCCGGATGCGACCAGGGTTGCGAACTGACGTGAGAACACCGCCAGCTCGCGCATGTCGACTCCCTGCCAGCGTTTGAAGATGTCCTCGATCGCGAACGGGGACTTTTTCTCGGAGACGTCGAGGACGATCAGGCCGCGCTGGCGTAGCTGCTCGGAAACTTGGGCCTTGGAGTCCGCCTCGACTTCTCCCGCGGACGGCACGCCGGCCACGTCCATGGCTTTGAAGGCAAAGGTCGCGGCAGCCATGACTCAGGTACCGGGGACGTTGTAGACGGGAGGCGGGGTGCTCTCGCCGCCGTTGTAAGAGGGAGGCGCAGAGCCGGCTTCGGCAAAGGAGCCCGCCTGGGGGTCGCCGGGACCGGAGCCGAGCAGTCGCTTCAGCTCCTCCGGAACCGAGGCCCTCTGCTCGGCGACGGCGCGGGTGATCTGCCCGGAGCGGGCCAGGCGGACGAGGTCGGCATCCATCGTCTGCATGCCCACCGCTCCCGAGGTCTGCACCGCCGCATAGATCTGATGCGTCTTGCCCTCGCGGATCAGGTTGCGGATCGCCGGCGTCGGGATCAGAACCTCGCAGGCAACGACCCGGCCCACGCCGTCGGCGGTCGGCACCAGCTGCTGGGTGACAATGCCCTGCAGGGCAATCGAGAGCTGGGTCCTGACCTGGGCCTGCTGCTCGGCCGGGAAGACGTCGATGATGCGGTCGACCGTCTGCGCGGTCGACTGGGTGTGCAGGGTGGCGAAGACGAGGTGGCCGGTCTCGGCCGCGGTCAGCGCGGTCGCGATCGTCTCCTTGTCGCGCATCTCGCCGACCAGGATCACGTCGGGGTCCTCTCGCAGGGCGGCGCGCAAACCGAGCGCGAAGTCCTCAGCGTCGGAGCCGATCTCACGCTGGTTGACGATCGAGCCTTTGTGCTGGTGCAGGAACTCGATCGGGTCCTCGATCGTGAGGATGTGGTCGTTCTTCTCGCTGTTGATCACGTCGATCATCGCCGCCAGGGTCGTGCTCTTGCCGGAGCCGGTCGGGCCGGTGACGAGGACGAAGCCACGCGGTTTCTGGGTCAGCTCGCGCAGCACCTGGGGCACCTTCAGCGAGTCGAGATGGGGAATCTGCTGAGGCACCAGGCGGAAAGCGGCACTGACCGAGCCGCGCTGCAGGAAGCAGTTGACGCGGAAGCGGGCAACGCCGGGGATCGCGTAGGCGAAGTCGAGCTGTTTGTGGTTCTCGAACCGTTTGCGCTGGTCGTCGTTGAGGATGCCGTAGACAGTGTCGCGCGTCATCTGCCCGGTCAGCACCGGGAACCCCTCCATCGGGGTGATCCGCCCCTTGTCCCTCATCGCGGGCGGGAACCCGGCGGTCAGGTGGACGTCGGAGGCATTCAGTTCGACCATGCGACCGAGGACGCCGGCGAAATCGAAGTCAAGCGGTGACACGGAGCACCTCCTCGAGGCTGGTCTGCCCCTCGCGAACCTTCTCGATGCCGGCCTCGCGCAGGGTGACCATCCCCTCTTCGCGAGCGAGGGTGGCGATGTCGCTCTCTGAGGCGTGGCTTACGGTCATCTCTTTGAGGCGTTCGGTCAAGCTCATCACGGAGTAGATGCCGATCCGGCCGCGGTAGCCGCCGTGTCCGCAACGCGCGCATCCGACCGGCTGGTACCCCTCTATGTCGCCGTCCACCTCTACTCCTGCTTCGGCAACCGAAGCTGCAGGGATGCGGAGGGGCTCTTTGCAGCTCGAGCAGAGTTTGCGGGCGAGGCGCTGGGCGACGACACAATCGACTGCGGAGGCGGTGAGGAAGGACTCGATTCCCATCTCGTTGAGGCGGGCGATCGCCCCCGGCGCATCGTTGGTGTGCAGCGTGCTCAGCATCATGTGGCCGGTCAGTGCCGCCTCGATCGCGATCCGCGCCGTCTCCGCGTCGCGGATCTCGCCGACCATGACGATGTCGGGGTCGGCACGCAGGACCGAGCGCAGCCCACGGGCGAAGTCGAGCCCCGCCTTGCGGTTGACGTTCATCTGGCTGATGCCGGGGATCCGGTACTCGACCGGGTCCTCGATCGTGATGATCTTCTTCTCGACCTGGTTCATCTCCGCAAGTGCCGCGTAGAGCGTCGTCGACTTGCCGGAGCCGGTGGGACCGGTGACGAGGACCGCGCCGTAAGCGCTGCCAAAGGCCTTTTCGAAGCGAGCGCGAGCTTCGCCCTCCATTCCGAGGTCGTCGAGCGTCCGCTCGGCGTTGCTTTCGTCGAGGATCCGGATCGTCCCGCCCTCGCCGCGCTGAGTCGGCAGGGTGGTCACCCGCAGATCGACGCGGCGATCCTCGACGCTGACGCTGACGCGGCCGTCCTGCGGCACCCGTTTCTCGGCAATGTCGAGCTCACTCATGATCTTCAGGCGGGAGACGACGGCATTGACCATCCGGCGGGGAATGTGGGCTGCCTCTCTCAGCACTCCGTCGACCCTGAAGCGAACCCGGAGATCGTCCTCTTCGGGCTCCAGATGGATGTCCGAGGCTCCCTCGGAGACGGCCTGCGCGAGGATGCTGTAGACGAGCTTGATCACCGGCGCGTCCTCGGCTCCCGCCTGCATTTCCGTCGGGTCAAGGGTGTCGGCATCCGTTTCGGCGCCGTGCTCCTCGATGATCGCGTCCGCGGCAGCACTCTGCAGAGTGCCGAGCCGGGAGAGCAGCGACTCGATGTCGTCTTCGGCGGCAACGGCGATCCGGCAATCGAGCCCCGTGGCCAGCCTGACGTCGTTGACGACGAGGACATTGGCCGGGTCGACCGCCGCGACGAGGAGCGTCCGGGCGTCGACATAGCCGACCGGTACGGCTTTGTAGCGGCGGGCCATGGCGACCGGGAAGAGCGCCGAAGCCCCAAGATCGACTTGGTAGATCCCAAGGTCGACGTGGTCGAGGCCGTAGCGCTCCGCGACCGCGCGCGAGTACTGATCGGTGGTGATCTGACCCTGCTCGAGCAGCAGCCCCTCAGGCGTCCGACCGGCGATCGGGCCCGCCTCGATTGCCGCCTCGACGCTCTCCTGACTCGAGAAGCCGAGTTCGACCAAGACATCGGTGATCAGCCCCCGCGAGTGGCCGCGGTGCAGAGGCGAAGTCAGCCCGGGCACAGAGGGCTCGGGCACAACCGCCATCGCGACCCCCTCACCGTAGCCGCCGTCGTCCTCGTAGCCGGCGACGGCTCCGACGCGAGGCGGGTATGGATCGGACAGGCTCATGCTCAGCCGGGGTAGTAGGTCGCAGATGGACCGTCGTACCGCGCATCGCGCACTGCCTGTTCCATGCTCTGCGGGCTCTGGTAACCGTAGATAACGCTAGCCTGCGGATTGCCGTCGCTGAGTGAGCGCGGGCGCACCGTGATCAGCGCCGGAACCCGCTGCACTTCGACCGCCAGCGTCACCGCGGCATAACGGGCTATCTGCGAAACCGGCACGACGAAGACGGCAACATCGCCAAGCGCGTTCAGACGGGGAACGGAACGCTTGACGAGGCGATCGTCGATGCCGCCGTCGTGGACGACGAGGAGGACGACGGTCTTGCCGGAGTCGTAAGCCTCGGCCACCGGATGCGGCAGCGGCGGCGCGGGAATCGAGGCGGCAACCGAGGCGGCCGAGGCTTCGCTGGCGGCGGCTTCGATCGCGCCTTCGACAGCACCTTCAACCGCTTCTCCCGGCGTGGCGCCGACGGCGGTTCCGGTGGCTTCGGTGCCGGCGACGGCGACCGTTGCTTCGGTCGACGCGGCTTCTTCGCTTTCTTCGCCACCGCCCATGTTCATCAACATGAAGCCCGCGACCAGGAGAAGAATGACGATCAGCCCAACCTGGTACTTCGGATCGCTGTTGATCTTGTCCCTCATGACGCCACCGGGGCCTCTCCGAGCTGCTCGATGCCGCTCGCGCGCTGGCCGCCGGCGGCCAGCATCAGTTTGAAGTCGTGGGGGCTGGAGGCGTAGTCCATCGCCGTCTCCTCGCTGATCCGGCCTTCCATCGCGTAGGTGAGGAGGGCCTGGTCGAAGGTGCGCATGCCGTAGTACTCGCCCTCGGAGATGACCTCGGTGATCTTGCCCGTTTCCTCCGGGTTGAGGATCAGGTCCTGGACGCGGCCGGTGACGACGAGCACCTCGGAGGCGGGGACGCGGCCCTCGCCGGTGATGTCCGGCACCAGGCGCTGGGCAATCGCCCCCCTCAGGGTCGAGGCCAGCATCACCCTCGCCTGCTGCTGCAGATGGGGCGGGAAGAAGTCGATGATGCGGTTGATCGTCTCGGTCGCGTCCAGGGTGTGGACCGTGGAGAGGACGAGGTGGCCGGTCTCAGCCGCCGAGAGGGCGGTGCGGACGGTCTCCTCGTCGCGCATCTCGCCGACCAGGATGATGTCGGGGTCCTGGCGCAGGACCCGTTTCATCGCCCGCCCGAAGCCCTTCGTGTCGGAGCCGACTTCGCGCTGGTTGACGATCGAGCGTTTGTCCGGGTGCAGGTACTCGATCGGGTCCTCGAGCGTGATGATGTGGCGCGCCCGGGTCTGGTTGATGTGATCGATCATCGCCGCCAGGGTCGTGCTCTTGCCCGAGCCGGTGGTGCCGGTGACGAGGATGATCCCCCGCTGCTCCTCGGCCAGGGTGCGGACGACCTCGGGCAAACCGAGGTCGTCGATCGAGCGGATCGTGAAGGGAATCGCGCGGCAGACGATCGAGATCGAGCCGCGCTGCTTGAAGCAGTTGACGCGGAAGCGGGAGACGCCCTCCAGCGCGTAGGCGAAGTCGGCCTCGCCGTCCTCCTCGAATTCAGCCTGCGAGCGCGCCTCGGCGATCGCCTTGAAGGCCTGCTCGGTGTCCTCGGCACTGAGCTCGCCGAACCCCTCGAGGGGGATCAGTTCGCCGTGCATGCGAGCGACCGGAGGGGAATCGACCTTCACATGAAGGTCGGATCCCTCCCGCTCGACGAGGGTGCGCAGGGCTGAGTCGATGTCGAACATCCCGACCTATATCGGCCGGAATGTTCGTCCACTTGACCCAGCAAATAATCGTGCGGGCTACGCCACCTCGCGCAGTTTCTGGGCCTCGCCCAGCGACTGCAGCTTTTTCAGGCTCTGGTTCTCGATCTGGCGGATCCGCTCGCGGGTGACGTTGAAGGTCCGCCCCACCTCGTCGAGCGTGCGCGGATGCTCGCCGCCGAGGCCGTAGCGCAGCTCCAGAACGCGCCGCTCACGGTAGGAGAGGTTCTCCAGCGCTTCCTTCAGCGCCTCTTTGGTCAGCAGGTCCGCGGCCCGGTCGAACGGCGACTCGGCCTTCTCGTCGGCGATGAACTGGCCGAACTCGGACTCCTCCTCGTCGCCGACCGGCTTCTCCAGCGAGACCGGCGCCTGGGCGGAGCGCTTGATCGAGTCGACCTCCTCGGGATCGATCCCCGTCACCTCGGCGATCTCCTCCGGCGTCGGCTCGCGCCCCAGCTCGGTGACCAGCTTGCGCTCGGCGCGCCCGATCTTGTTCAGCTTCTCGACCACGTGGACCGGGATCCGGATCGTGCGGGCCTTGTCGGCCAGAGCACGAGCGATCGCCTGGCGGATCCACCAGGTCGCGTAGGTCGAGAACTTGAACCCCTTGCGGTAGTCGAACTTCTCGGCCGCACGGACCAGGCCCAGCGTGCCCTCCTGGATCAAATCGAGGAAGGGAAGGCCCTGGTTTCGGTAATTTTTTGCGATCGAGACGACCAGGCGCAGGTTCGACTCGACCATTTTCTGCTTCGCGTCGAGGTCGCCGCGCTCGATGCGCTTGGCGAGTTCGACCTCCTCCGCGGCGGTCAGCAGGCGGACTTTGCCGATGTCCTTGAGGAACAACTGCAGGGAATCCGTGGTCATGTCCGGTTTCAGGTCCAGCGCCGCTTTCTGGCGACGACGACCTTTTTTGCCGGTGTCGGCGGGCATCGCGTCCGCGGCCGCTTTCTGGGCCGGGTCCATGTCCTCGACGAGCTCGATCCCCGACTTCTCGAGGTGCCCGTAGAGATCCTCGACGTCCGACTCGTCGAGATCGACCTCGGACACGGCCGAGGCGATATCGCCGAAGGTCAGCACGCCCAGCTGCTGCCCGCGATTGATGAGGCCTTTGACCTCCTCCAACTCCTGAAGCTCTGCTACCAGCATGCGATCTACTCGTTTCCCTAGCGCTTCGTGTTTAGTCCTGGCAATGAAATGCCGCCGCGCACCGAAAGTCGCGCCGGCCGATAGAAAAGCGGACCGACGACCTGGCCCGCGAAGTAAGCATCAAAGGATCTGATCTGCACTGTAGCCCGGAGGGCGTGCGTCGAAACCTCGTCAAACGCTTGTTCGTATCGTAGTCGCTTCAGTTTGTGAAGTCAATGCCCAACTCGATGCGCAATCCCAAACCCTGGCTGAGCGCCTTCTGGCAGCGCGCTTACCGCGAGAACGTCACCGGGCTCTCGGCGATGGTCGCCTACAACCTGATGCTGGCGGTCTTCCCCTTCGCCCTCCTGGTCCTCTTCGTCTTCGGCCAGGTCCTGAAGATAAAGGGGGTCGAGACCAGCGTCGTCAACGACCTCGAGCGCCTCTTCCCCAGCGTCGAGCAGCACACCCTGACCGACGTCCTCAACCGCATCCAGGACAACTCGACGACGATCGGGATCGCCGCCTTCATCGGCTCGCTCTGGATCGGCGCCTCCTTCTGGGGCGCGATGGACACCGCCTTCTGCCGCATCTACCACGTCGAGTGCCGCGGCTGGGTCGAGCAGAAGCGCTTCTCCTTCGCGATGCTGGGGGTGGTCCTGCTCTTCATCGCCGCCAGCATCTTCGTCCCGGCGATCGAGAGCGGCGTCGTCAACAGCACCGACCGGCTGCCGTTCGGCCTCGCCCACATCAAGGCGATCGACACGGTGCTGCTGCTCGGCGCCGCCCTGCTCGTCACCTTCGCGATCTGCACGGTGATCTTCTGGGCGGTGCCGAAAGGGCACATGCCCTGGCGCGCGGTCTGGCCCGGGGCGGCCTTCGTCACCATCGCCGCCGGCCTCGCCAACTGGCTCTTCCCGATCTACCTCTCCAACGTCTCCAGCCTCTCCCACTTCGGCTCGACCCTGGGCTTCATCCTCATCGCCCTGCTCTGGTTCTACGTGCTCAGCCTGGCGCTGCTGGTCGGCGCGGTGATCAACTCGCTGCGCTTCGAGGTCCACGACACCGGCGAGCTCCCCTATGGCCGCAAGCGCCCGTGCGATGGCTGCGGGGGCGCGGGCGAAACGGGCTCGCCGGCAGGCGTGAGCACTTCGACGCCGAAGCGATGATCACGGCCCCGGCCTGAGGTCCGCCACCGCCTCGTTCAGGGCGGCGGGCAACGGCGTCTTGGCGATCGCCGGGAGCAACTCCATGCCACTCGGGTCGGTGACGACGGTCTCGGTCGCGAGGCCCTCGACCAGGGGCCGCGCGACGCCGGCGTCGACCGGCGTGACCAGGCCGATCCAGAGCGAGGAGAGGCGCGGGGTGAGGATCGGGACGGTGAGGCGCAGCGGCGGCCGTCGGCCCAGGGCCCGGGCCAGCTCGTCGATCATGCCGCCGTAGGTGGTGACGTCGGGGCCGCCGATCTGGATCTCGCGGTCGAGCGGGGCCTCGAGGTCGGCAGCCGCGGCGAGGAAGCCGACGGCGTCGCCGATCGCGATCGGCTGGGTGCGGGTGGTGACCCAGCGCGGCGTCACCATCAGCGGCAGCCGCCGCACCAGGTAGAAGACGGTGAGGAAGGACTCGCTGCCGGCGCCGATCACCGCCGCGGCGCGGAAGTAGGTGACCGGGACCTCGCCGGCACCCAGGGCCACGGCCGTGGCGTGGCGGCTGGCCAGGTGCTCGGACCCCTTCCCCAGCCCACCCAGGTAGACGATCCGCCGCACCCCGGCCGCCGCCGCGGCGGCGGCGAAGTTGGCCGCCCCCTCCTTGTCGCGCCGGGCGAAGTTGCCGTCGGAACCACGCCCCATCGAGTGCACGAGGTAGTAGGCGACGTCGACCTCCGCCAGCGCCAGCGCCAGCGTCTCCGGCTCGAGCACGTCGGCCCGGCGGACATCGCAACCGATGTCCCGCAGCTCGGAGGCGCCCTCCGGATGCCGCGCCAGTGCCCGCACTTCCAAGCCCTGCTCGCGCAACCGCGCACAAAGCCTTCCACCGACGTAGCCGGTCGACCCGGCAACAGCGATCACATCGCCACGCTACCCCCGCGCGGCAAAAGCCAAGCTGTCAGCCGTATTTCTCGCCGATGATGCCGCGCAGCTTCGACCGGTCGTGCGTGGCCTGCACCCGGCGCACGGTGCCGGAGCGGGAGCGCATCACCAGCGACTCGGTGGTGGCGCCGTTGCCGCGGTAGCGGACGCCCTGGAGGACGTCGCCGTCGGTGACGCCGGTGGCGGAGAAGAAGACGTCGTCGCCGGAGCAGAGGTCGTCGGCGGTGAGGATGCGGTCGAGGTCGTAGCCGGCGTCGATCGCCGCCTGGCGCTCGCCATCGTCGCGGGGCCAGAGCCGGCCCAGCAGCTGCCCGCCCATCGACTTCAGCGCCGCCGCCGAGAGCACGCCCTCGGGGGTGCCGCCGATCCCCCAGAGCAGGTCGACCGGGGAGCGGTCGCTGACCGCAAGCAGGGCGGCGGAGACGTCGCCGTCGCTGATCAGGCGCAGGCGGGCGCCGGCCTCGCGCACTTCGCGCATCGCCTCCTCGTGGCGAGGGCGGTCGAGCATGACGACGATCACGTCGCCGACGCTCTCGCCCTTGCGCTCGGCGATCAGCTTCAGGGTCTCCGGCAGCGGCCGGTCGAGGTCGAGCAGGTCGGCGATCTCCTCGCCCCCCGCCATCTTTTCCATGTAGACGCAGGGGCCGGGGTCGAACATCGAGCCGCGCTCGGCCAGGGCGATCACGGCTAGGGCGCTGGGCATGCCGCGGGCGCAGAGCGTGGTCCCCTCCAGCGGATCGACGGCGATGTCGCAGACCGGCGGGCTGCCGTCGCCGATCTGCTCGCCGTTGAAGAGCATCGGCGCTTCGTCCTTCTCGCCCTCGCCGATCACGACGACGCCGTCCATCGCGACCGAGTCGAGTACGAAGCGCATCGCGTCGACCGCGGCGCCGTCGGCGGCGAGCTTGTCGCCCCGCCCGACCCAGCGGGCCGCGGCCAGGGCTCCCGCCTCGGTCACCCGCACCAGCTCCAGGGCGAGGTTGCGGTCGGGCTTGGTCGCCGGGGCACGCGAATCCTGAGGGGCATCTCCCATCGCGCGGAGGCTAGCCGAAGGCGCGCAGCCACGACGTGCGCACTGCGTGCCGCGATGCGCGCATCGCGGCCTGTGAACTGCGCACGAATTGGTGCAAACGTCCACGTCCTTCGTTCCCCGGTTAAGTGACGGGGCGCACATACCGATACCGGCGCATCGTGGCGAGACCAGTCGATACCGGCGCAGCCGGAGTGGGGAGATCCTGATGGAGACGCAGCTGACCCGCCTGGGCACGGCGCTGAACACACGCACGCCCGACGTGGTCGAGCGGATGATGCTGCGCTCTTCCGCCTCCGCGCAGACGCTCGACCGGGTGGTCGAAGAGAGCTTCAAGGAGGTGGGTGCGGTCTCGACCGTCGCCGTCGCCCGCTGGATGGCCGGCGAGGGCGAGGCGGTGGCGCGCGAGGTCGGCCAGGAGTCCTGGCGGATCTTCGCCCAGCTCGCCTCCCAGCGCGAGGCGCCGCTGAACGAGGTGACCAAACGCTGCCTGCGCTGGCGCGACTGCGCCGCCGAGGTCGTCTGCGAGAGCGCGGCCGAGCTGGAGCTCGAGGAGGCGATCCTCGAACGGGCGCTGCAGATGCTCCAGCGCAGCCTCGACGTCACCCTCGTGCGCATGTGCCAGTCCTTCGAGGACGAGCGCCAGCGCGCCCACGATGAGCTGACCAGCCGCCAGAGGGAACTGATCTTCCTCGCCACCCACGACGCCCTCACCGGGCTGCCGAACCGGACGCTGATCCTCGACCGCATCGAGCAGACGCTGACCCGCACCCGGCTCAAGCAGGAACCGGTGGCGGCGCTGTTCATCGACCTCGACAACTTCAAGGCGATCAACGACTCGCTCGGCCACAACGCCGGCGACGAGCTGCTCTGCGCGGTCGCCGCACGGCTCGACGGGGTGATCCGCGAGACCGACGCCCTCGGCCGGCTCGGCGGCGACGAGTTCGTCGTCATCGCCGACGGGCTCTCGCTCGCAGCCGGGCCCGAGCTGATCGCCGAGCGCCTGCTCGAAGCCTTCCAGGAGCCGTTCACAATCGGCTGCGCCGAGGACACGCAGGTCTTCGTCAAGGCCAGCATCGGCATCGCCACCGGCGGTCGCTCCTCCGCCGAGGACCTGCTGCGCGACGCCGACATCGCCATGTACCGGGCCAAGTGGGGCGGCAAGAGCCGCTACCTCGTCTTCGAGTCCGGGATGGAGGACGAAGTGCAGTCGCGGCTGGAGCTCGAGATGGACCTGCAGGGCGCGCTCGCCAACGAGGAGTTCTTCCTCGTCTACCAGCCGACCTTCGACCTCGAGACGATGACGCCGACCGGGGTCGAGGCGCTGATCCGCTGGCGCCGGCCCGGCCGCGGCATCGTCCAGCCGGAGGAATTCATCCCGCTGCTGGAGGAGTCGCGGTTGATCGTCGACGTCGGCGCCTGGGTCCTCGAGGAGGCTTGCGCCCAGGGCGCCAAATGGCAGCAGGCGGGGTACCCCCTCAATCTCGCGGTCAACGTCTCCGCCCTGCAGCTCGACACCGACGACCTCCTCGACCACGTCGAGGAGGCGCTGAACTCGAGCGGGCTCGACGCCACGGCGCTGACGCTCGAGATCACCGAGACGACGCTGATGAGCAACGCCAAGGAGACCGCGCGACGGCTCGCCGAACTGAAGCGCCTCGGGCTGCGCATCGCCGTCGACGACTTCGGCACCGGCTACTCCTCGCTGGCGCACCTGCGCCAGTTCCCGGTCGACGTGCTCAAGATCGACCGCTCCTTCATCTCCCAGCTGGCGGAGGGGAGCGAGGGCGAGATCCTCCTCCACACCCTGGTCCAGCTCGGTAAAGCGCTCTCGATCGAGACGACCGCCGAGGGCATCGAGCGCCAGCAGGACCTGACCCTGATCAAGTCGGAGGAGTGCGACAACGGCCAGGGCTTCCTCTTCACCAGGCCACTCAGCGCCCAGGACGCCGACTCGTTCTTCAGCCAGTGGCCGGCGACCCGCCATTTCGAGGTTCGCCACTGAGTGGCCGGTAGGGTCTGGCAGATGGAGCGTTGGGGATTGACGTTGCCGCTGCCGGGCATCTCGCTGGCCGATCACGAGGAGCACGTGGCGCGGGCCGAGGCGGCCGGCTACACCGATCTCTGGACGGGAGAGACCGCCGGCCCCGACGGCTTCACGCCGCTGGCGCTGAGCGCCGCCTGGACCGAGCGGATGCGGCTCGGGACCGGGATCGTCGGCGTCTTCCAGCGCGGGCCGGCGCTGCTGGCCCAGGAGGCCGCGGCGCTCGCCAGCGCCTCCCGCGACCGCTTCGTGCTCGGCATCGGCTCCTCCTCGGACCGCATCGTCGAAGGCTGGAACGAGATCCCCTTCGAGAAGCCGCTGAGCAAGGTCCGCGAGACGCTCGACTTCCTGCAGACGGCGCTGGCCGGTGAGCGCACCGCGACCGGCTTCAAGCTCGAATCGCCGCCGGCCGAGCGGGTGCCGATCGTGCTGGCGGCGCTGCGCGGCAAGATGCTGGAGCTGGCGCTGGAGCGCGCCGACGGCGCCTTCACCAACTTCCTGCCGCTGAGCGGGCTGCCCCAGGTGACCGCGCAGCTGGAGGGCGCCCCGGCGGGCTTCGAGCTGCTCTGCCGCTTCTTCTGCATCCCCGGCGAGCGCGAGCAGGCCGAGCCGCTGGCCCGCTTCATGTTCTCCTCCTACATCACCGTCCCCGTCTACACGAACTTCTACCGCTGGCTCGGCTACGGCGAGCAGATCGACCCGATGGTCGCCGCCTGGGAGGCCGGCGACCGCCAGGCGGCCGCGGCGGCGGCACCCTGGGAGCTGATCGAGGAGATGTTCGTCTTCGGCAGCCCGGAGCAGATGAAGGAGCGGCTGGCGGCCTTCGTCGCGGGCGGCATCACGCTGCCGATCCTGACCCCGATCGTGACGCCGGACAAGCTGGCCGAGACGATCGAGGCGCTGGCG
>DATBXZ010000140.1:0-2539 GCA_036513995.1 Solirubrobacterales bacterium
CGTCTATGAGGGGACCGTGCGCCACCGCCGCTTCGAGCCGGTCGAGCACGAGTTCAGCTACCGCTTCTTCCTCATGTACCTCGACCTCGCCGAGCTGCCGGGCGTGCTCGATCCCTACCCACTGTGGTCGGCCCGGCGCCCGGCCCCGGCCCGCTTCCGCCGCGAGGACTTCATGGGCGACCCGGCGCGGCCGCTGGAGGAGTGCGCCCGCGACGCGGTCGAGGCCGAGACCGGCAGCCGCCCGGACGGCCCGGTGCGGCTGCTCGCCGGGCTGCGCTACCTCGGCCACTCCTTCAATCCCGTCAGCTTCTACTACTGCTTTGACAGCGCCGGCGAGCGGGTGGAAGCTGTGGTGGCCGATGTCGAGAACATCCCCTGGGGAGAGCGCCATGCCTACGTCCTGGCTCGCGGCGAGCGGGAGGGGCCGGTGCTGAGCGACGAGCTCGGCAAGGCGCTGCACGTCTCGCCGCTGATGGGGATGAACCAGACCTACGGCTTCCGCGCCAGCGAGCCGGGCGAGCGACTCGCCGTCCACATCGAGTCGCGGCCCGACGGCGGCGGCAGGTCCGCCAACGGCGAGCGCGGCGGCAAGTCCTTCGACGCCACCCTCAACCTGCGCCGCCGCGAGCTGAGCCGGCCGCTGCTGGCGGGGCTGCTGGCCCGCTACCCGGCGATGTCGCTGCAGGTGGTGGCGAAGATCTACGCGCAGTCGCTGCGGCTGAAGCTGAAGGGCGCGCGCTACTTCCCGCATCCGCAGGGCAGGAAGCCGAAGGGGTTCGTCTCGCCATGAGGAACGCCCTGGCCCGGACCGCCGTCTCCACGGTGATGAGCCGCGGCGTCCGCAACGGCCGCATCGACGTGATCGAGGGCGGGCGGGTGCGCGGCTTCGGGCCCGCCGACGCCGACCTGCGCGCCACCGTCACCGTCAACGACCCGGCCGCCTGGCGCGGGCCGCTGCACGGCAGCGTCGGGCTCGGCGAGGGCTACGTCGACGGGCTCTGGGAGACCGACGACCTGGTCGCGCTGATCCGCATCGCCGCCCGCGAGCTGCGCGACCTCGACGGCCTGCGCGGCCTCGTCGCCAAGCCGCGCGGCGCTCTGCACCGGTTGCGCGGCCTTGTCCCCGAGAACACCCGGGCCGGCTCGCGGCGGAACATCTCCGCCCACTACGACCTCGGCAACGACCTCTTCGCCGCCTTCCTCGACGAGCGGATGATGTACTCCTGCGCCTATTTCCCGCGGCCCGACGCCAGCCTCGAGGAGGCCCAGGTCGCCAAGCTCGACCGCATCTGCGACCAGCTGCGGCTGGGGCGCGAGAGCCACCTGCTGGAGATCGGCACCGGCTGGGGCGGGCTCGCCGTCCACGCCGCCCGCGAGCACGGCTGCCGGGTGACGACGACGACGATCTCCCGCGAGCAGCACGAGCTGGCGACGCGCCGGGTCCTCGAGGCCGGCCTCGAGGACCGGGTGACGGTGCTGCTAGAGGACTACCGCGACCTGCGCGGCAGCTATGACCGGCTGGTCTCGGTGGAGATGATCGAGGCGGTCGGCTGGCAGTACTTCGACGACTTCTTCCGCCGCTGCGACCAGCTGCTCTCCCCCGACGGGCTGATGCTGCTGCAGGCGATCACGATCGACGACCAGATGTACGAGGCGGAGAAGGGCGCGCGCAGCTTCGCCAACACGCACGTCTTCCCCGGCGGCTGCCTGCCGTCGAAAGAGGCGATCTCCGATTGCGTCGCCCGGGTGACCAGCATGCGCGAGGTCTGGCTCGACGACATCACCGCCCACTACCCGCCGACGCTGGCGGCCTGGCGCGAGCGCTTCCTCGGCGCCTGGGAGCGGTTGCGCCCGCGCGGGTACGACGAGCGCTTCCGCCGCCTCTGGGACTTCTACCTCTCCTCCTCGGAGGCGGGCTTCCGCGAGCGCCGGATCGGCGACGTGCAGGCGCTGTTCGCGAAGCCAGGGTGGTCGTGAGCGCCGGCGACGGCGAGTCGCTGCTGCTGATCCACGGGCTCGGCGCTTCGGGGTCGGTCTGGGACCCGGTGCTGCCGCTGCTGGAAGCAGAGCGCGAGGTGGTGGTGCTCGACATGCCGGGCTTCGGCACAGCGCCGGCGCTGCCGGAGGGCGTCGAGCCGACCGCCGCGAACCTAGCCGCCGCCCTGCACGAGACCTGCGAGGAGCGCGGGATAGAGCGCCCGCACGTCGCCGGCAACTCGCTCGGCGCCTGGGTCGGCCTGGAAATGGGTCGGGCCGGCTGGGCCGCCTCGGTGACCGCGCTCTCCCCCGCCGGCCTCTGGCGGGCGCCGCTGGGCCCGCGCAAGCGCGACACCCGCATCTGGGCGCGGCGGGCGCGCTCCCTGGTCGCGCTCGCGCTGCGCTACCGCCGGCCCCGCGAGGCGATGCTCTCGACCTTCGCCGCCCACCCGGAGCGAATCCCGGTCGACGCCGGCCGCGAGCTGGTCCTCGGCTGGATCGACTCCAACGGCTACGACGGCGCCAACCGGGCGATGCGCAGCCACGTCTTCGAGCCGGAGGG
>DATBXZ010000141.1:0-10434 GCA_036513995.1 Solirubrobacterales bacterium
CTTCGTGGCCCGGCTGGGTGCCCGCGACGATCTCGATCTCGCGCTCCTCCTCCAGCGTCGGCACCGTGACCGTGGTCCCGAGCATCGCCTCGGTGGCGGGGATCGAGACGACGCTGATCAGGTCGGTGCCGTCGCGCTGAAAGCGCTCGTCCTCGCCCACCGCGACCTCGACGTAGAGGTCGCCGGCGGGAGCGCCAGGGTCCCCGGCGTGGCCGGCCCCGGAGACTCGCAGGCGCTGGCCGCCTTCTATGCCCGCCGGGATCTCGACCGCCTGCTTGCGCGCGAGGCGGGTGCGGCCGCTGCCCGCACATACGCCGCAGGGCGTCTCGGGGATCTTGCCGGCGCCGCCACAGACGTCGCAGGCGACACCCTGGACCATCTGCCCGAACGGCGTGCGCACGGTCCGGCGCAGCTGGCCGGCGCCGCCGCAGCGCTCGCAAGTGGCGATCGGCGTCCCCGGCTCGGCACCGTTGCCGTGGCAGTGCTCGCAGGCACCGACCGCGTCGAAGCTGACCTCGCGCCGCACGCCGGTGGCGACCTCTTCGAGCTCCAGCTCGACCCCGACGAGGATGTCGCCGCCGGCCGCGCGACCGCCGCCGCCACCGAACCCGAACTGGGCGCCGCCGGCGCCGAAGAGCGACTGCAGGATGTCGTCGATCGAGCCGAAGGAGGCGCTGCGGGGGTCGAAGCCGCCGGAGCGCAGCCCGTCGTGCCCGTAGGCGTCGTAGGTGCGGCGCTGCTCGGTGTCGGAGAGGACCTCGTAGGCCTCGGCCGCCGCCTTGAACTTCTCCTCCGCCTCGGGGTCGTGGTCGTTGACGTCCGGGTGCAGTTCGCGGGCGAGCCCGCGAAACGCCTTCTTGATCTCGGTCTCGCTCGCCTCCCGGCTGACGCCGAGGACCTCGTAGTAGTCGCGCGGCATCGTCGGCTAGCTGTCGTAGACGGTCTCGAAGTAGCGCGAGAGCTCGCGGGCGGCCCCACGCACGGAGGCGATCGCGGTCGCGTAGTCCATCCGCAACGGGCCGACCACGCCGACCGAGCCGAGGTTGCGGTGGCCGAGGCCGTAGTTGGCGCCGATCACGCTGACCGAGCGCAGCTCCGGCTGCGGGTTCTCGTCGCCGATCCAGAGGAAGACGGAGCGCTCCTCCAGCGAGGAGCGCAGGATTTGCAGGACACCGGCGCGGCGCTCCAGCGCGGTCATCAGCTCGTCGGCGCGCGGCAGGTCGGCCAAGTGGGCCTCGGAGAGCAGCCGCGAGGCTCCCTCCATGTAGAGGTCGGCGCCGGTCTCGCGCTCGAGCTCGGTGAAGGCGGAGGCAAGGGTGGCGACGAACTCGGCCTCGACATGGTCCAGGTGCGGGTCGGCGAGACGGCCGGCGATCATCCGCGAGCCGATGCCGAGGCCGGCCAGCGACTCGTTCAGGTAGCTGGAGGCCCACTCGATCAGGCCGCGGTCGACCGGTCGGTCGAACTCGAAGACGCGCCGCGCCACGTCGCCGGTCGAGGCGATCGCGATCACCACCACCTTGGCCGGTTGCAGGCGCAGGACCTCGACCCGGTGGATCGTCGCCGCCAGGCTGGACTGGGGTGCCGTTGCCATCGCCACCAGGTCGGTGACCTGGGCCAGCGCCACCGTCGTCTCCCGCATCGCCTCGTCGACCTCGCGCCGCAGCCGCGAGAGCTCCAGCTCGACCTGAATCTCCGCCGGCACCGAGCCCGACTGCATCAAGAGGTCGACGTAACAGCGGTAGCCGACCTCGGTCGGCACCCGTCCCGCCGAGGTGTGCGGGTGGGTCAGGTATCCCTCGGTCTCGAGCAGGGCCAGCTCCGAGCGCACCGTGGAGGCGCCCCAGGCGACCTCGGGTCGCTCGGCCACCTCCTTGGAGGGCACCGGCTTCGCCGACGCCAGGTAGGCATCGACGACCAACCGCAAAATCAACTCTTGGCGCGAGGAAAGCACCCCCGAAGTCTAGGAGGAACGCCGGGTGACCCCTCCCAAACACTCAAGCGAGGCTCCCGCAGAGCGTTTGGGAGGCGTCGCCCGGCGTTCCTAAAGCTCGACTTCCGCTTCGGCGTTCTTGATGATCGCCGTATCGCCCTGCTGGGCCACGGTGTCGACGACGACACGATCGCCGTCCACTGACTTGACGGTGCCGGAGACGACGATCTCCTGCTCGGGCATGCCCATGCCGCGGAACTGGACCGAGAGCCGCTTCAGCGCCCGCGGGTCGCCGGCGGCGAGGGCGGCGTTGGCCTTGGCGACGAGACCCATCGAGTAGAGGCCATGGAGGATGTTGCGCGGCAGCCCGACCGCTTTCGCGAACTCGTCGTCGATGTGGATCGGGTTGAAGTCCCCGGAGGCGCCGGCATAGCGGTGCGGCAGGTACTTGTCCGGCGTCACCCTCAGCTCGGGAACCGCGTCCCCCACGTTCGAATCGGCCATCTCAGACCCCCCTGACGATGTTGGTCCAGGTGCCGCGCACGACCTCGGCGCCGTCCTGGTTGACGGAGACGGTCTCGAAGACGTAAAAGCCCTTGCCGTCTTTCTCCTCGATCGAGAGGCACTTCGAGCTGGTGGTGATCTCGTCGCCGGAGCAGACCGGCTCGCCCCACTCGAAGACCTGGCCGCCGTGGACCATCGCTGCGAAGTTCATGCCGACGTCGGGGTCGAAGAGCACCGGGCCCAGCGCCGGGCCGCTGTAGACGACGGCGAACATCGGCGGCGCGACGACGTCGCGGAAGCCGGCGGCGCGGGCGGCCTCGACGTCGAAGTGGACCGGGTTGTCGATCCCCAGCGCGTTCGCGTACTCCTTGATCTTCTCCCGGCCGGCCTGGTAGGTCGTCCCGGGCCATTCCTTACCTATGGCATCGGTCTTGATCGGCATGGGCGGGGACTCTAACCGGCCGGCCAGCCAGGCGGCAGCTCCTACTCGTCGATCTGCAGCACCGCCAGGAACGCCTCCTGCGGCACTTCGACCCGGCCCACCGACTTCATCCGCTTCTTGCCCGCTTTCTGCTTCTTCAGCAGCTTGTTCTTGCGGGTGACGTCGCCGCCGTAGAGCTTCGCGGTGACGTCCTTGCGCAGCGCCTTGACGGTCTCGCGGGCGAGGATGTTGGAGCCGATCGCGGCCTGTACCGGGACGTCGAAGAGCTGGCGCGGAATCGTCTTGCGCAGCCTCTCGACCAGCCGCTTGCCCTGCTCGTAGGAGAAGTCGCGGTGGACGATGATCGAGAGCGCGTCGACCTTGTCGCCGGCCAGCAGGATGTCGACCTTGACCAGATCCGAGGCGCGGTTGCCGATCGGCTCGTAGTCGAGCGAGGCATAGCCACGGGTCGAGCTCTTCAAGAGGTCGAAGAAGTCGAGGACGATCTCTCCCAGCGGCATGTCGTAACGGATCTGCACCCGCTGCGGGCTCAGGTAGTGCATGTCGACGTGGGTGCCGCGGCGGCCCTGGCAGAGCTCCATCACCGCGCCGACCTGCTCCGAGGGGCAGATGATCGTGGCGCGGATGTAGGGCTCTTCGACCGACTCGATCGTGCCCGGGTCGGGTAGATCGGTGGGGCTGCGGACCTCCTTCGAGGTGCCATTGGTCAGATGCACCTCATAGCGCACGTTCGGGGTCGTCGAGAGCAGGTCGAGGCCGTACTCGCGTTCCAGCCGCTCGCGCACGATCTCCATGTGCAGGAGGCCGAGGAAGCCACAGCGGAAACCGAACCCGAGCGCCTCCGAGGTCTCCGGCTCCCAGGAGAGCGCGGCGTCGTTGAGGGCCAGCTTCTCGAGCGCGTCGCGGAGGTCTTCGAAGCGGTCGGTGTCGATCGGGAAGACGCCGCAGAAGACCATCGGCCGCACCTCGCGATAGCCCTCTAGAGGCTCCGCCGCGGGACCGGCCTGGGCGGTCAGGGTGTCGCCCACCCGCAGCTTGGTCACGTCCTTGATGCCGGTGATCAGGTAGCCGACGTCGCCCGCCTCCATCCCGTTCACAGCCGTCATCGCCGGCCGGAAGAAGCCGATGTCGTCGATTTCCGCCTCGGTCCCGTTCTGCATCGCCAGGATCCGCTCGTGCTTGCGGAAGGAGCCGTCGACCATCCGCACATAGGCGATCACGCCGCGGTACTGGTCGAACTCGGAGTCGAAGATCAGCGCCCGTGTCGGCGCCTCCGGCTCCCCCTTCGGGGCCGGGATGCGCTCGACGATCGCCTCCAGCACCTCCGGTACGCCGATCCCGGTCTTGGCCGAGATCCACAGCGCTTCCTCGGGATCGCCCCCGGTCAGGTCGGCGATTTCCGCCGCCACCCGCTCCGGTTCGGCCCCGGGCAGGTCGACCTTGTTGATGACCGGGATCAGCTCCAGACCGGCGTCGATCGCCAGGTAGGTGTTGGCGACGGTCTGCGCCTCGACTCCCTGAGCGGCGTCGACGACCAGCAGGGCCCCCTCGCAGGCGGCAAGGCTGCGCGAGACCTCGTAGGAGAAGTCGACGTGGCCGGGCGTGTCGATCAGGTGCAGGTGGTAGGCCTGGCCGTCGGAGGCCGTGTACTCGACCCGCACCGCCTGCGCCTTGATCGTGATCCCGCGCTCGCGCTCGAGGTCCATCGAGTCGAGCATCTGCGCCTGCATTTTCTTCGGGTCGACGGCGCCGGTGACCTCGAGGATGCGGTCGGCCAGCGTCGACTTGCCGTGGTCGATGTGGGCGATGATCGAGAAGTTGCGGATGCGGTCCATCGGGATGCGCAGTATGCCGGGGGCAGTCAGCCGGGACGCGGTCGGGTACACGCCGATGGATCGGGGCCCTGTCTCCTTCAGCTGGGGCAGGAGGCGGGATCGAGCGGACCGGTCAATTCGAAAACCACCGTGGGGGGCTTGCGGAGGATCACTTTTGCTCCGGGGCCTCCGGTCCAGCGAGCCTGTTCGGGGTACGGGGGCTTGCCGGGTTCGAGGCGGTCGCGGCTGGCGATTACGTAGTCGTAGTGGCCTTCGTTCAGCTGGCGGCGCCAGGCTTGACAGGTGGTCGGGGCTTCAAAGCCGCCGTGGGAGGTCTCTTCGCCGACGAACTGAACGCGGTTGGAGAGGTCGGTGCCGAAGAGGGGGTACTGGCGGGTGCTGGTGGTGGCGATGCGGGCGCCACCGATGCCGTCGGCCCACTTGAAGGCGGCGTCGAGGCCGGGGGTGGCGAAAGTGGGGTCCGAGTAGCGACTCTGCAGGTAGTGGCGCTGGACCGGGTAGCCGATCGCGATCGCCGCCAGCGCCAGGGTTGCCGCAAGCCCCCAAGCCGGCCAATTTCCGCTCCCCTTGCCCGTGGTCGCCCCCCGGGGCGAGAGACGCGCGAGGGGGGCGCGCAGCAACGGCACCGTCGGGAGGAAGGCAAGGCCGAGAACGAGGGTGGGCGCCAGGTAGCGGAGACCCGACTCGAAGCCGCGGGGGACGCCGTCGGGGCCGGAGGCAGAGGTCGGGGCGACCAGCCAGGCGAGCGCGGTGGCGAGGCCGACCAGGCCCGCAAGCGACTGCAGCGGATCCGCGTTCCACCAAGCGCCTGGCCGCCGCAGTGGGCGGCCACGGGGGACGCAGCAGAGCACGAGACCAGCCAGCGCAGCGGCTCCGATCAGCGGCCAGACGATCCAGAGGCCGTCGTGCAGGCCGGGCAGAAACCAGTCCGACCAGACCGTGCCGTCGGTCAGGTAGCCGAGGACGCTGTGCGCTTCGCGACCCCCCAGGGCCTGTTCGGGAGCCGGCAACGAGATCGGGCCGAGGCGGTGGACCCAGGGCAGCGGATTGCCCGTGTGGACGAGGTTGCGCAGGTACCAGTAGCCGCCCCCCGCAAGCGCTGCCAGGCCCGAGGCGGCGAGCGCGCGCCGCCTTCCCCCCCGCGGCGCGATCGCGACGAGACCGACGACCAGCACTGCCGCCGGCAGCAGGAAGTTGAGCTTGGTCCCCGCCGCCAGCCCCGCCGCCAGGCCGACGACGATCAGCGACCCCGTCGACAGCCCCCGCTCGCCCTCCTCCCGCGCTGCCCATGCGTTCAAGGCGACGGCGATGGCAGCGAGTAGGAAGAAGATCCCGACGATGTCGTTCCGCGCCTCCCCCGCCTGGTCGGAGAGGGCCGGGACGCTCAGCGCGACGGCTCCCAGGATCAACGACCAGGGAGCAACCCGGTAGGGCCTCCCGATGCACCAGCAGGCGACGAGGCAAGCGACGAACCAGCCGAGGTTCAACAGCGGCGAAAGCAGGTCCCGTCCAAACGCCAGCATCCCCACCGAGTGGAAGATTTCCCCGTTCGCCGGGTAGAACCAGGCAAGGAACTGCGGCGCGATGAAGTGCAGGTCCATCGTGTTGCCGCTCTGAAAGAACCCCGCCGCGAACGGACCGTGGTACCAGGTCGAGTCGAATCCGGTCATCCCGGTCGAGAGGCGGGTCTTCGCGCCGGCGGCGAAGTGGACGAAGGCGATGGTGGCGATGGCGAAGGAAATGAGGGTCGCGGGATCGAGCGCCTCAGTTGCGGGTCCTGTCGTGGCGGCATCCCCCACGGTGCTCGGGCGCTGCGCGCCCTCCGCGCCGCGGGGGACCCCCGCCCCCACGCCACCCGCAGGAGAGGGGCTGGAACGCGTAAGTCCGAAACGCAGTACCAATCCCACCACCGCGACGCAAAGCAGGTAGGGGAGCGCTTTGAGCAGACCGATAGTTCCGAGCAGCTCGGCCGTCCAGAGCAGGAGCGCCAGGGCCAGGACGGCCGAAGCGAGTTGCGCTGGGGCGCCCGAGAACCTTGGGAGCAGGCGGGCGCGCAGGGCGGATGCCCCCAGCCAGGCGAAGCCGATGAGGAGGGCGACCTCGGCGACTCCCAGCAGGTAGCGGCCCGGGCCGAGCATCTAGCGGCGGCGGAGCCGGCGCACGATCTGCTCGAGGCGGAGCAGGCGCATGATCTGTTCGAGCTCGGCGATCCGCAGCAGCTTCGCGATCGCGAAGTAGGTGACGGCGCCGAGCACGAGGCCGCCACCGACGGAGGCGACCTGACCGAGCAGGCCGCGGCCGAGCGCTTCGTCGAGCAGCTTCCAGACACCCCAGGCGACGCCCGCCAGGGCCGCCGAGGCGAGCGTGATCCTCACCGTGGTCGAGAACAGCCGGCCCAGCTCGAGGCCGTCGAGCTCGCGGCGCAGGATTGCCGCCTGGGCGACGACGGCGGCCGTCGTCCCGATCCCCGTGCCGGCGACGATCCCGGCGACGCCGAATGGCTTGTACAGGGCGAGCGCCGCCAGGATCGAGACAACCAGGTCGATCACCGCCAGCGTCGTCGCCCGCCACGGCCGCTGCAGGCTGAAGAAGGTGCGCGTCTGCAGCAGGTAGAGGCCGTTGGTCGGCAGCGAGAAGGCAAACCAGAACAGGGCCGTGCCGACCACCGCCGTTTCCACCGGCTGGAAGGCGCCGCGCTGGTAGACGAGGCGGATGATCGGTTCCGAGAGGGCGAGGATCGCCGCCGCCGCCGGAATCAGGACGAAGAGGATCTGCCGCATCCCGTTTGCCATCGTCGCCCGCAGGTTGTCGATCTCGTTGGCGTTGGCGAAGCGGGCCAGGGCCGGGAACAGGACCGTCGCGATCGCGACCGAGAAGATCCCCTGCGGCAGCTGATAGATGCGGAACGCTTTTTCGATCTCCGCCGGGGCTTCGTGGGTGACAAGGGAGCCGAAGAAGTTGTTGATCAGCAGGTTGAAGTTGATCAGGCCGAGGCTGATCGTCACCGGCAGCATCAGCAGCAGCACCCGCCGCACTCCGGGGTGGCGCCAATCGAGGCTGAAGCTGAACTGGAACGGCGTGTGGCGCAGGTCCCAGGCGGGGATCGCGAGCTGGACCGCGGTGCCGACCAGGATCCCGATCGCGTAGGCGTAGATCCTGTCTTCGCCATGCAGGAGCGGCTCGACGACGAGTAGCACGGCGATGATCGTCAGGTTCCAGAACAGTGGCGAGATCGCGAAGGCACCGAAACGGTCGTAGCTGTTGAGGATGCCGACGACGACGCCGCTGATCCCGAGCAAGATCAGGATCGGGAAGAGGACCTGGGAGAGGGTGACCGTGAGGGCGAGGAGCTGGCCGTGGAACCCGGGGGCGAAGACGGGCATGATCACCGGCGCAAGGAGGACGAACAGCGCCGTGATCGCGCCCAGCACCATCGTGATCAGCAACAGCAGGGTCGAGGCGAGGCGGAAAGCCTCCTTGTAGCGCTTCTCCCCGAGCAGTTCGGTGAAGACGGGGACGAAGGCCGGCTGCAGTGCCGCGTCGGCGAACAGCGAGCGGATCAGGTTCGGCACCGAGAAGGCGATCGCGAAGGCCGACATCGTTTCGCTGGCGCCGTAGAGGCTAGCGGCCACCACTTCGCGGGCGAGGCCGGCGACGCGCGAGGCGGCGGTCGCGACGGAGAAGAAGGCGGTCGAGCGGGCGATCCTCCCCGCCTGGCTGCCGGGGGCCGGCTCCATCGCCGGTTCCTCGCCCGGATCGAAGGCCTCGGCGGTGCGCAGGGCCACCTCGGCATCGATCGATCGATCGTCGTCCTCGGGGGTGTCGGGTGCCTTGGGCGTCTCCAAGCTGATCTCAGTCGCTATAGTCGGCGGCCGCCCGGGGCCTGCAACAGACTCACTCGGGCACTTGACATGGCCAACATTGCCTCACAGAAGAAGCGGATCCTACGCAGCGAGCGCGAGCGCGCGGAGAACCGGCTGCTCACCAGCACGGTCAAGACCCACTTCCGCCGGCTCGAGAGCGCCGTCGAGGGTGGCGACGCCGGCGCGATCGCCGGCGAGGAGCGCGATCTCGTCTCGAAGATCGACAAGGCCGTGCAGAAGGGCGCCATGCACAAGAACACCGGCGCCCGCAAGAAGTCCAAAGCCGCTCGCATCGCGGCTGCCGCCGCAAAGTAGTCAGGCCGCAGCCGTCGCACCGGCCGCTCGCCTCAGGGCGAGGGTCAGCGCCAGCTCGTCACCGTAGTCGGCACCGCCGCGGCACCAGAGCTCCAGGTCGGCGAGCGCCTCCGTGGCCATGCGCAAGTCGGCGACGTCGGTGTTGCCGAGGCGGCCGACCAACTGCTTGGCGGCGTAGGGGTGCATCTTCAGCGAGGACTCGACCTGCTTGGGCGGGATCCCCTGCTCGAGCTGGCCAGCGGCGAAGCAGGCGCCGCGCAGGCGCGAGGCGAGGCCGTAGATCAGACCGGTGACGTTCTCGCCCTGGTCGATCAGGCGCTCGCCGATCCGCAACGCCCCGGCGGCATCGCGTTCGAGCAGGGCATCGGAGAGCGACCAGACAGCCGCCTCGGAAGTGTCGGCGATCATCGCTTCGAGGTCGGCGGCGGTGACGGCTCCACCCTCCCCCGCCCACAGTGCCAGGCGCTCGAGCTCGTGCTGCAGGCGCACCGGGCTGGCGCCCATGCGCTCGACCAGGACGCGGGCGGCTTCCGGCTCGAGCCGGAAGCCGAGCTGCTGAGCGTCGGCGACGAGGACGCGCGGCATCTCACGCGCTTTCGGTGCCTCGAACTCGTGGATCTCCCCCTTCGCCTCCTTGACCGCTTTCGAGAGCTTCGCCGGCGCTTTGGCGCGGGCGATCAGGACCAGGGTGAGATCGGGCGGCAGATCGCCGACGGCGGCGCCGACGGCCTCGAGCTGGCGGTCGCGCCAGCGCTCGACCCCGTCGGCCAGCAGGTAGCGGCGCGATTCCATCAGCGACATCGCCGGAATCGCCGCCAGCAGCGCCTCGTGGTCGGGCATGCCGCGACCCTCGCCAGGCTCGAAAACCTCCAGCGCGTCGGCGCCGGCCTCGCGCTCGGCCCGGGCGCGCAGGCGCGAGCGGGTGGCGTCGATCTTCGCCCCGTCGGTGCCGGCAATCAGGTACAGCGCTCGCATCTCCTCGGCCATCGACCGAGTCTAGGCGACGGCCGGGCGGCGTCTCAGCGGCCGCTCGCGCTCGCGATCGCGCCTTGGTCGACGTCGATCTCGATCGTGCCGTCCTCGTCGGTGCGCAGGGTCTCGACGCCATGTGCGGCCAGGGTCGCCAGGGTGCCCGCGGTCGGGTGGCCGTAGGAGTTGTCGGCCCCGACCGAGATCACCGCCAGGCCGGGATCGGTGCGGTCGAGCAGCGCACCGAGGCCGGCGTCGTCGCTGCCGTGGTGGGCGACCTTGAGCACGTCGACCGGGCCGGGTTCGAGCGGAACCGCCTCCGCCTCGGCGTCGGCGGTGAGCAGCATCGAGAAGTCGCGCCAGCGCGCCAGGAGGACCAGCGCCAGCTCGTTCGGGTCGGTCCCGGGCGGCGATTCGGCCAGCAACTCCCGTGGTGGCCAGAGAACCTGCAGGCGCAGGCCGCCAGAGCGCAGCTCGCCACCCGCGGCGGCTTGCACCGGTACGGCGCCGGTTGCGCGCGCCGCTTCGAGTGGCTCGCGTCCCAGCCGCGCGTAGACGAGCCTGGCGATCGGG
>DATBXZ010000142.1:0-6813 GCA_036513995.1 Solirubrobacterales bacterium
CAGATCGCTCATACATCGTCTGCGCCACCCCGCGAAGCGGCTCCACGCTTGTCTGCCACGCGCTAGGCGAAACCGGCGTCGCGGGACGCCCCGAGGAGTACTACGAGGCGCTCCGCCACTCCGGCCGGCCGCGGCGCCCGGAGGAGTACTTCCTCGGGGTCGAGGACCAGTCGATCCGCGACCACCTCGGCGAGCGCGCCGTCGGCAGCGAGCCGCAGCCGCGCTCGCCACTGTGGAGCCGGGCCGCCTACGACCGCTATCTGGAGTGGGCGTTCGAGGCCGGCACCACCCCCAACGGCGTCTTCGGCGCCAAGTTGATGTGGGGCTACTTCGAGGACTTCGTCAGCCTCCTGCGCAATGTCCCCGCCTACCGCGACGTCCCACTCGCCGAGCTGCTGCCGGCCGTCTTCCCAGACCTGACCTTCGTCCGCGTGGTACGCGCCAACAAGGTGCGCCAGGCGGTCTCGCTGTGGAAGGCGGTGCAGACCGCGACCTGGCGCGAGGACCAGGCCAGCGCCAAGGCCGCCTCGCTCGAGGACGACGGCTCGCCGCCCTACCGCAGCTTCATCGAGGAGCACCGGCCACAGCTGCGCTTCCACTACCGGGCGATCGAGCATCTGCTGGAGCAGATCCTGATCGAGGAGTCGCGCTGGGACGCCTTCTTCGAGCATTCCGGGATCAAACCCGTGCTCGTCCTCTACGAGAACTTCGCCGCCGACTACGAGACCAGCACCCTGCGCCTGCTCGAGCGGCTCGGCCTCGCACCGCCGGACGACTTCGACTTCGAGCCGCGGATGAAGCGCCAGTCCGATCGCGTCAACGACGACTGGGTGAAGCGCTACAGCGAGCTGCGGCTCGGCACCGAGTTCGACCTGGTGCCGGTGCCGACCGAGGCCTAGTCGGTCTTGGTGACCATTTCCTTGGTCCCGCTGCTGGCGACCCAGGCGTCGGGAGAGGCGGTGAGCTCGCCGACGACGGCCGGCAGCTGGCCGGAGACGAGGTCGGCGAGGGTGACGTGCTCGAGCACGGTGCGGAGGCTGGCGCGGACGGCGATCCAGACCTCCTGCAGGTGCTCGGCGTTGCCGCGGTACTCGATCGCCTCGGGGGGCACCGACTGCACGTGGGCGATCGGCCCCTCGACGGCGCGGACGATGTCGGCCACGGTCACCTCGTCGGCCGGCTTGGCCAGCCAGTAGCCGCCCTTGGCCCCGCGGCGAGCGCGGACGATCCCCTGATGCTTGAGCTCGAGCAGGATGTGCTCGAGAAACTGCAGCGGGATGTCCTGGGCCTCGGCCAGGAGTTCGCCCTTGATCGGGCCCTCGTCGGCGGCGGCCAGCTCGGCGGCGGCCCGCACCGCGTAGTCGGCCTTGGCTGAAACGCGCATGGAGCTAGTAAATCAGTCGGCGGGGAGCGTCTGGGCGAGAGCGCCCGCCTGGGCTTCCTCTTGCTTTCCCGACCGGCTTGGTCGGGAGCGCGGAGTGCGGCAGGATACCGAGGATGTCCGTCTCGATTCGCGGCCTCGGCCACTCCTACGCCGGGCTGCGGACGATCGAGCGGCTCGACCTCGAGGTCTCCGAGCACGAGGTGCTCGGCCTGGTCGGCCCCTCCGGCTGCGGCAAGTCGACCCTGCTGGAGCTGGTCTGCGGGCTGCTCGAGCCGGGTGCGGGGACCCTGGCGGTCGACGGCGGCGAAACCGGCGGCGAGCGCCTCGCCCGCTGCGCCTACATGCCCCAGCGCGACCTGCTGCTGCCCTGGTACTCGGCGCTCGACAACGCCGGCCTGGCCCTGCGCAACCACGGCCTCGACAGGGCCGAGGCGCGTGAGCGCGCCGCCGCACTGTTCGAGCGCTTCGGCCTCGCCGGCTTCGAGCGGGCGGCGCCGGCCGAGCTCTCGGGCGGGATGCGCCAGCGCGTCGCCTTCCTCCGCACGCTGATCGCCGGCAAGCCCCTGCTCGCCCTCGACGAGCCCTTCGCCGCGCTCGACGCGATCACCAGGGCGGAGATGCAGGAATGGCTGGCCGTGGCGCTGAAGTCCGACCCGCGCACCGTCGTCCTCGTCACCCACGACGTCGAGGAGGCGCTCTACCTCTCCGATCGCGTCGTCGTGCTCTCGGCCCGTCCGGCCCGGATCGTCGCCGAGCTCGAGGCCCCCCGGCCGCGGATCCCGAACCGCGATGCCGCCGTCACCGACCCCGCCTTCGTCGCCGTCCGCGAGCAGGCGCTGCGAGCGCTGCACGAGGGCTCGCGATGAGGCGCTGGCTCCTCCCCGCCCTATTGCTGGCGGCCCTGCTCGGCGCCTGGCAGCTCGCCGCCACGAGCGGCTTCCTCGCCGAAGCCCTCGGCCTCGAAAGCTTCCTCGTGCCCTCGCCGGCGGAAATCGGCGAATCGCTCTGGCAGAACCGCTCGCTGCTGGCGGAAAACGCCTGGGTGACGCTGCGCGAGATCCTCCTCGGCCTTGGCTGTGCGCTCGTAGCGGGGGTTGGGTTCGCGGTGCTGATGCACCTCTCGGGGATCGTCCGCGACGCCGCCTACCCGCTGATCGTCGCCTCGCAGACGGTTCCGATCGTCGTCATCGCCCCGATCCTGCTGGTCTGGCTCGGCTTCGGGATCGGCCCCAAGGCCGTGGTCGTGGCGCTGATCTGCTTCTTCCCGATCACGGTCAGCACGCTCGACGGCCTCCGCTCCACCGAGCCCGACGCGATCAAGCTGATGCGCAGCCTCGACGCCTCGCGCTGGCAGGTCTTCCGCCGGGTGGAGACGCCGAACGCGCTGCCGAGCTTCTTCACCGGCGCCAAGATCGCCGTCGTCCTGGCGCCGATCGGCGCCGTCTTCGGCGAGTGGGTCGGCTCCAGCTCCGGCCTCGGGCACCTGATCCTCACCGACAACGCCCAGCTGGAAGTGGCGCGGGAGTTCGCCGCGGTCGCCGTTCTCTCGGCCATGGCCCTGGTCCTGATCGGCCTGCTCGCCCTCGCCGAGCGACGCGTCGTCACTTGGCGATAGAACACAGGGGATGAAGTTCCCCCGAATCCCGGCGATCGCGCTCGCGATCGCGGTTCTCGCCGCCGTCCTCGGCCTCACCGCCTGCGGCGAGAAGTCGGAGGACGCGAGCACCGAAGCGCAGCCGCTGAGCCTGACTCTCGACTTCTACCCCAATGCCGACCACGCCGGGATCTACATGGCCCAGAAGCTCGGCTACTTCGGGGAAGCGGGCCTCGACGTCAGCATCGACACCCCCTCCGACCCGGCCGCGCCGCTGAAGCTGGTCGCCGCCGGCAAATCGGACCTGGCGATCTCCTACGAGCCCGAGGTGGCACTGGCTCGCGAACAGGGCCTCGACGTGGTCGCGGTCGCGGCGCTGGTCAACCGCCCGCTGACCTCGCTGATCTGGCTGAAGCAGTCCGGGATCAAGGGCGTCGCCGACCTCAAGGGCAAGACCGTCGCCACCGCCGGCATTCCCTACCAGCAGGCATTCCTGAAGACGATCCTCTCCCGCGCCCAGCTCTCCCCCAGCGCCGTCAAGGAAGTCAACGTCGGCTTCGGCCTCCTGCCCGCCCTGCTCGGCGGCAGCGCCGAGGCGATGCTCGGCGGCTACAGCAACGTCGAGGGAGTCGACCTGCGCCGGCGCGGCAAGGACCCGGTCATCACCCCGGTCGACCAGCTCGGGGTCCCCACCTACGACGAGCTGGTGCTGGTCGCCAACCGCAAGGCGCTGGCTGAAGACCCGGACAAGTACCGCCTCTTCATAGCCGCCCTGCAGCGTGGCACCGAAGCCGCCGTGAAGCAGCCCCAGGCCGCCGCCAAGGCCGTGCTCGAAGCGAACGACGCCCTCGAACCGAAGCTGACCGAAGCCGAGGTCGAAGCGACGCTGCCGCTGCTGGCGGCGCGCACCCCCGGCCAACCCTACGGCTACATGGATCCGCGGCAGTGGGGCACCTTCGCCGGCTGGATGCGCGACAACGGTCTGATCGAATCGCTGCCGGAAGCGAGCGAACTGCTCAGCAACGACTACCTCTCGGGCGAAATACCCGAATAGCCGAGCGCCCCTTCGCCGAGCAGCCGGTTGACGTCGGTGGCCGGCATCGCCGCGTGGAAGAGGTAGCCCTGGGCGTAGTCGCAGCCGAGCCGGCGCAGCTCCGCCAGCTGCACCTCGTCCTCCACCCCCTCGGCGATCACCTCCAGCGAGAGCGCCCGGGCCATGCCGATGATCGCCTCGACGATCGCCGTGCGCTCCTGTTCGATCCCCAGTGCGTCGACGAAGGAGCGATCGATCTTGAGGGCGTGGAAGGGAAAGCGGTTGAGGTAGGCAAGCGAGGAGTAGCCGGTGCCGAAGTCGTCGAGGACCAACCGCACGCCAATCTCGTTCAGCGCCTCCAGCGAGGCGATCGCGGTCGCCGACTCCTCGACCAGGACGCTCTCGGTGATCTCCAAGCGCAGATTGATCGGGTCGATGCCGGTGCGAGCGATGATCTCGGCGACCGTGGCCGGCAGGTCGCGGTGGGCGACCTGGCGGGCGGAGAGGTTGACGGCGACGTCGAGAGGGCGGCCGTCCGGGCGCTGCTCGTGCCACTCGAGGATCTGGCGGCAGGCGCGCTCCTGCACCCAGCGGCCGATCGGCTCGATCAGGCCGCTGTCCTCGGCGATCGGCACGAACTCGGCCGGGTCCAGCAGGCCGCGGTCCGGGTGCTGCCAGCGGACCAGCGCCTCGAGCCCGGCGATCTGCCCGGAGCGGAGGTCGATGACCGGCTGGTAGTGGAGGGCGAGCTCGTCGCGGTCGAGTGCATAGCGCAGCTCCCGTTCGACCTCGAGCCGGCGCATCGCGCTTGCCCGCATCGCCGCGTCGAACAGCACGCAGCGGGCACGACCGCTCTCCTTGGCCCGGTACATCGCCGCATCGGCGTTGCGGATCAGTAGCTCGGCGCTGGCGCCCCGCTGGTCGGCCGGCCGCGCGACGGCGACACCGATGCTGGCGGTGACGAAGTGCTCGACCCCCTCGATCGAGAAAGGCTGGACGAAGGCGGCGGCGACGCGGTCGGCGATCGCGGTCGCCTCCTCTTCGTCGGCGAGGCGGTCGATGAGGATGCCGAACTCGTCGCCGCCGAAGCGGGCGACGACGTCACCGGGCCGCAGGTGGGCCCGCAGCCGCGGTGCCACCGCCCGCAGCAGAGCGTCCCCGGCGTGGTGGCCGAGGCTGTCGTTGATCAGCTTGAAGTGGTCGAGGTCGAGGAAGAGGATCCCGATCGGCGAGCCCGAGGCCGTCGCCCGTTTGAGCGAGTCGTTGAGCGCGTCGACGAAGCTGAGCCGGTTGGGCAGGCCGGTGAGCGAGTCGTGGAGCACGCGGTGGCGCAGGGCCTGATCGGCCGCGTGGCGCTCGATCGCATCGGCCAGCACGTTGGCGGCGGCCTGGACGAAGGGCACATCAATCGCGGTGAGCCCGTTGGGCGCGGTGGAGTGGACGTCGAGCACCCCGAACGGGTGGTCCTTGCCGTCGATCATCACCGCCAGGCTGCTGGCGGCGCCGAAGGCGCGCAGCACCGGCGGCATCGTGAAGCGCTTCTCGGCCGCCCAGTCAGGGACGATCGCGTGGGTGCCGGAGTCGAGGGCGGCGCCGGCGTGGGAATCGCGGGCGGCGGAGACGCGGCGGCCGGCGCCGACCACCTGGTCCTCGAGGCCGGCGCGGAGGTTGAGGCGGCGACCGTCGCGACCGAGCTCCCAGATGCAGGCGCTGTGGACGCCCTCGACTTCGCCGATCAAGCTGGTGGCGGCGCGCATCAGCGACTCCGGGTCGCCGTCCTGCAGGGCCCGCTCGCCCAGCTTGGCGATCACGGCCTGCTGCGCCAGCGCCCGCTGCAGCTCGTCCTCGGTCCGCTTGCGCTCAGTGATGTCGTAGAGGACGCCGTGCCAGACCGGCACCCCCTCGTCATCGGCCTCGAGCACCGCTTCGTCGAGCATCCAGACGATCTCACCGCTGCGGGTGCGCATCCGGTACTCGACCGGGCGGGTACTGCGATCGCCGAGGTAGATCTCCGTTTCGTTCTCCAGCGCCGCCTCGCGATCGTCGGGATGCAGGAGGCGGGCCCAGAGACCGGCGTCGGCCTTGAACTCCTCCGCGGTGTAGCCGAGGATCTCCTCGACCTGGGGGCTGACGTAGTGCCAGTCCCCGTGCTCGCCCATCTCGGAGGCGTAGACGATCACCGGCAGGCGCTCGACCAGGCGGCGGTAGTCCTGCCCGCCCGCGGTGATCTGGTCAAGGAATTCGTTGACCTCGTGGTCGGGCCAGTTCCTATCCCCTTTTGCAGGCATCGCATCGTTATCGACACCTCGTCCAGACGCTTGACCGCATCCCCTCCCAGGCATGAACTCGTGCACCCGCGGCGCCGTCGGTCCGATCAGGCGGCCAGGCGCAGCGGCGGGCCCTGGGACAGCCGTCGGTGCAGCCCGGCGACGGTGAGCGTGCCGACCAGCCCCCGGTAGGGCTCGTACGGCGCGTAGAACTCCTCCACCTCGGCGACGGTGGCACGGCGGCCGAGACCGGCGAGGCGGCCGACCAGCTTGATGTAGGCGAGGTCGCCGGCCGGCAGCGAGTCCATCTCGCCGCGCCCGAACAGGCCCAGGCACTGGATCGTCCAGGGGCCGATCTGGGGGATCGTCAGCAGGCGGCGGTCGGAGGCGGGCGAGTCGAGCGGGCAGCGACCGCCGGCGACGGCCTTCGCCACCCGCCGCAGCGCCGCGGCCCGGGTTGGGGCGAGGTCCATCGCGGCCAGCTCGGCCGGGGCGCGGCCGGCGATCACCGCCGCCGTGGGCACGTCGCGCAGGG
>DATBXZ010000143.1:0-2147 GCA_036513995.1 Solirubrobacterales bacterium
GTAGATGAGGATGGCGAGGAGCGTGAGCGCGAACGCGGCGGCGACCGCGCCGCCCGCCGCCCAGTAGGCGGCGGTCAGCATGGCCGCGCTGCCGAGGGCGACCGGGATCAGCGGGACGTTTATGTCCTTGGTCTTGAGCGCGCTGACCAGTTCGTGCAGGCCGATCGCGAGGGCGGCGCCCATGTAGATGAGGAACGTCGCCTTGACCGTGAGCAAGGTGAGCAGGGCGAGGCCGCCGAGTACCACGCCGACGCCGATCGCGGCGGGGAGGTTCCGGCCGGTCTTGATGACCTTCGGCAGCGGGGCTGCCGCCAGTGCCCCGGGAGGGAGGTCCTCCGGCACCGGTTCGTCCGCTGCGATGTCCGTGATCTTCACAGGACGCTCGATGATGTGCGCCGCATCTCTCAGATCTCGAGCAGCTCGGATTCCTTGTGCTTGAGCAGGTCGTCGATCTTGGCGACGTACTGGTCGGTGAGCTTTTGCAGCTCGCCCTCGGCGCGGCGCACCTCGTCCTCGCCCGCCTCGGCGTTCTTGACCATCTTGTCGAGCGCGTCCTTGGCGTGCCGCCTGATGTTACGGATGCTGACGCGGCTGTCCTCCGCCTTGGACCTGGCGGTCTTGACGTACTCCCGCCGGCGTTCCTCGGTCAGCTCGGGGAAGACCACCCGGATGAGCACTCCGTCGCTGGTCGGGTTGACGCCCAGGTCGCTGTTCCTGATCGCCTTCTCGATCGCGCCGACGGACCCCTTGTCGAAGGGCTGGATGGTGATCATCCGCGGCTCCGGCACGTGGAACGACGCGAGCTGGTTCAGTGGCGTCTGCGTGCCGTAGTACTCGGCGGTGATCTTCGAGAAGACGCTGGGGGTAACCCGACCAGTGCGGATGTTGCTGAAGTCTTCCTGGGCGACCGTGACGGCCTTGTCCATCTTCTCCTCGGCCTCGAGGAGGGTGTCATCGATCATCGTGTCTCAGCTCCTGTGCACGGACGGCGGCGTTGACCACACTACCCGGATACAGCGGCGCCGCGCGGCCCGCCGGGCCGCGCGACGCGCGTCTGTTGCCGCTATTTGCTGCTAGGAGACCGCTTACGCCTGGCCGACGCGGAAGCGGGCGAAGGCCTTGACGTTCACCTGGCCGGCCGCGAGGACCGACTTGACGGTCTGCTTCGGGTCCTTCACCGACGCCTGCTCGGTGAGCACGACGTCCTTGAAGAAGGCACCGACACGGCCTTCGACGATCTTCGGGATCGCCTGCTCGGGCTTGCCTTCCTCGCGGGTGATCTCCTCCGCGATCCGGCGCTCCTTCTCGACCACGTCGGCGGGCACCTCGTCACGGGTGACGTACTGGGCGCCTGCCGCGGCGATCTGCTGCGCGATCTCCTTGGCGACCTCTTCGTTGGCCCCGTCGAGCTGGACGAGCACGCCGATGGTCGGCGGCAGGTCCCGGTCGGACTTGTGCAGGTAGGTGGCCACATAGCCGCCGTCGAGCAGGGCGTACCGGCCGAGCTCGAGCTTCTCCTTGATGGACGCGCTCGCGTCCTCGATGAGCTGCTCGACGCTCTTGCCGTCGGCCGTCTGCGTGGCGAGCAGAGCCAGCCGGTCGGCGGGCTTGCTCGTGATGGCCGCCGCCGCGATCTTGGCCGCGAGCTCCTGGAAGCCCTCGTTCTTCGCCACGAAGTCGGTCTCGCAGTTCAGCTCGACCAGGACGCCCGCGCTCGTGCCATCGAGCTGGGCGATCACCAGGCCGTTGGCGGCGGTCCGGTCGGCCCGCTTGCCAGCGTCCTTGACGCCCTTCTTGCGCAGCAGCTCAATGGCCTCGTCGATGTTGCCATCGGACTCGGCTAGGGCGTTCTTGCAGTCCAGCATGCCGGCGCCGGAAAGATCCCGGAGCCGCTTGATGTCAGCGGCGGAAACATTCGCCATTGTCTTTTCCTCGCTCTGGAGTGGTTGTCAGCGTCACTCAGCGTCGGTGGCGGCGTCAGCGGCGGCGTCAACGGCCTCGGCGGCCGGGGCCTCGGCGGCCGCTTCGGCGATCTGCGCCTCGGCGGGCAGGGCCTCGGCGATCTCGGCCTCGGCGTCGGCCTCAGAGCTGACCGCGGACTCCTGGACCTCCGGGGTCGCCGGGGCGCCCTCAAGCAGGTCGCGCTC
>DATBXZ010000144.1:0-2647 GCA_036513995.1 Solirubrobacterales bacterium
ATCGCCGTGCAGAAGGCCGACCCGGCGGTCTGCGAGGAAATCGGCGTCGGCCTCGCCCGCGGGGCGGAGCTGGCCGGGGTCGAGATCCCCGGCGGCGAGCTGGTCTCCAGCGTCGACGTCTCCGGCGCCTGCTTCGGCACCATCGCCCTCGACGCGATCGTCGACGGTGCGGCGGTGCGGCCGGGCGACGTCGTGATCGGGCTGCCCTCCTCCGGCATCCACTCCAACGGCTACACGCTCGCCCGCGCGGCGCTGGCGGGGATCTCCCTCGACGACGACCGCCTCGGCCGGCCGCTCGGCAACGTCCTGCTGGAGCCGACCGAGATCTACGTGAAGCCGGTCGTCGAGCTGCTGCGCTCCGCGGTCGACGTCCGCGGCCTCGCCCACATCACCTCCGGCGGCACCGCCAACCTGCTGCGGCTGGCGGCCGGGGTCGGCTATGAGATCGACGCGCCGCTTCCTGTCCCCCCGATCTTCGGGCTGATCCAGGAAGAGGGCGACGTCTCCGAGGAGGAGATGTACGACGTCTTCAACATGGGCTGTGGCTTCTGCGTCGTCGTCCCGGCGGCCGACGAAGCGGCGGCGTTGGGGCTGCTGCGCGCGCACTATCCCGAGGCGCAGCGGATCGGCCGGGCGGTCGAGGGTGAGAAGGAAGTGCGGCGCACCTCGCTGCCGTAGCCGCGGGCGAGAGCGCCCATCCCCAGGCTGGAGCAGGCGGGATCGGCGTGGTAGCGAAGTTGTACCGACACTTGAGTCGAAGACTGTGGACACCCCTTGCCATGCCTCTTAACGTTTCCCACCGATGAACTCCCGCCCGACCAGCTCGCAGATGATCGGCACCGTGCTCTCCGGCCGCTACAAGCTGGAGGCCAAGCTCGGCAGCGGTGGCATGTCGACCGTCTACCTGGCCAACGACGGCACCCTCGACCGCGCCGTCGCGGTCAAGGTGATGCACCGGGAGATGTCCGAGCAGCCGGACCAGCTCGAGCGCTTCCGCCAGGAGGCACGGGCGGTGGCCAAGCTCTCCCACCCCAACGTGGTCGCAGTGATCGACGCCGGCGAGGACAGCGGCCATCCCTACATCGTCTTCGAGTACGTCGAAGGGGAGACGCTGAAGCAGCGGATCGCCCGGGTCGGTGCGCTCGACACCCAGGAGGCGCTGGCCTACGCGATCGAGATCGCCCGCGGCCTCACCGTCGCCCACGGCCGCAACATGGTCCACCGCGACATCAAGCCGCAGAACGTCCTGATCGATGCCGAGGGGCGGGCGAAGCTGACCGACTTCGGGATCTCGCGCCAGCTCGAGCAGGACGGGATGACCGCCACCGGCCGCGTCCTCGGCACCACCGACTACGTCGCCCCCGAGCAGGCGATGGGCCACCCCGTCGATCCCCGCTCCGACATCTACTCGCTCGGCGTCGTCCTCTACGAGATGTTGATCGGGCAGGTCCCGTTCCACGCCGACAGCCAGGTCGGGGTGGCGATGAAACACGTCAACGAGGAGCTGCCCGACGTCCAGCAGCGCCGGCCCGAGATCTCCGCCGCGGCGGCACTGGTGGTCGAGCGAGCGACCGCGAAGGACCCCGCCGAGCGCTACCAGGAGGTCGGCGAGATGATCGACGACCTCTCGACCGCGCTCGAGGTCGAGGCGGCGCGGGCGGGCTCGACCACCGGCGAGGCGACCAGCGTGCTCGACGCGGTGCCGCCGCCGAAGCGCAAGCTCTCCAGCGGGGCGGGCTGGTCGCGGGCGGCGATCGCCCTGCTGGTGCTGGTAGTCGCGGGCGTGCTGGTGCTGATCCTCTTCATCAGCGGCGGAGGCGGTGGCGGCGGAGCGCTCAAGGACAAGGGCTCGACCGTGGCGATCGCCTCGGCGACCGACTACGACCCCCAGGGCGACGGCGAAGAGGATCCGAGCACGGTCAACCTGGCCATCGACGGCAACCCGACCGGGACCGCCTGGAGTACCGAGCACTACGACACCGAAACCTTCGCCGGAACCAAGACCGGCCCCGACCCCGGCGTCGGCCTCTACCTGACCACGAAGTCGCCGGCTACCCCGTCGAAGCTGGTGATCCGGACCCCGACGCCCGGCTGGGACGCGGAGATCTTCGTCGCCGCAGCGGGCCCGCCCGGCGAACTCTCCGAATGGGGGGAACCGGTCGGCGAGATCGCCAACGCGGCCAGCGTCGAAGAAGTCGACCTTAGCCTCACCGAATCCGCCAAGTACTTCCTGATCTGGTTCAACAAGGCAGCGCCGGCGCGCGACCAGGAAGGTCGCTACCAGGTCGAGGTCAGCGACGTGAAGCTGCTGGGCTGAGGCTCAGAACTGGTGCGAGCGAGCGTCGCGGTGACGCTCGACGGCGAGCTCGACGAGACGGTCGCAGAGCTCCGGGTAGCCGGTCCCGCCGGCCTCGAGCAGCTTCGCGTAGACGCTGGTCTCGGTGAAGCCGGGCATCGTGTTGATCTCGTTGACCAGCACTTCGCCACCGGGCTCGACGAAGAAGTCGCAGCGGGCGAGGCCAGAGCAGCCGGCGAGGACGAAGGTCGTGGCGGCGAGCTCGCGGACGCGGGCGGACTGCTCGGCCGGGATCGGCGCCGGCACCCGCAGCTCCATGCCACCCTCCCCGTACTTGGCCTCGAAGTCGTA
>DATBXZ010000145.1:0-5068 GCA_036513995.1 Solirubrobacterales bacterium
TATCTGCGACCCACCCTGGTACCCCGATGCGATCGCGGGGTTCACCGGCGCCGGCGCGCGGATGCTTGCCGAGGGGGGGCTGCTGCTGCTGAGTTTCCCGGCCGAGCTCACCCGCCCGGCGGTCGACCTCGAGCGCGACGGTTATCTGCAGGCGCTGGGCGAGGAGGGGCTGGCGAGCGTCGGTCGCGAGGCGCTCACCTGTCGCTACGAGACGCCGCCCTTTGAGTACGCGGCGATGGCAGCCGCCGGCCTGAGCTGCCCGCCGCCAGACTGGCGCCGTGGCGATCTGCTCAGCCTGCGTCGAACCGGGCCGCCGCCCGGGCCTCGCCCGATGGCGGAGGAGAGCCCATGGGCCGGCTTCGTTGTCGATCAGATCCCGCTTCGGGTCCGGGTCTCGGCCCCGGCGATGGGCTCGGAGTTGCTCGGGGGGCTTGTCCCCGGCGACGTCCTGCCCAGCGTCAGCCGCCGCGTCCCCGTCCGCGATCAGGTCGCCCTATGGTCGAGCCGCAACCGCATCTTCTCCTCAACTGAGCCCGAGCGCCTGGGGGCGATACTCGCCAACCTCGCGGCGGGCGAGGAGCCTCCCGTGGGTGTCGAGGCACAGGTCGCCGAGCAGCTCCGCGAGTTGGTCAGGCGCGAGCGGCGCGAGCACGGGCTCCGCGAGACCGGCCTGCCGGCGGGCACGGAGGCGTGATCGCGTTGGTCCGACCGTCACCGATGTCACTCTTTCGCCTCGATGAACCGGGGCGCCGAGTTGCACTTCGATTCCGTCCTCGATGCGTTGGTCCAGGTCACCGATGACCCGACCTGGTCAGCGCGCCTCAGCGAGCTCGCCCGGACACGCGACCAAGTCCTCCACGTCGCCGTCATGCGCGAGCCTTACCTCTCGCTTCTGCTCGAAGGCACGAAGACGATCGAGTCGCGCTTCTCTGCGCGGCGAATCCAGCCCTTTGGCAGAGTTCATCCGGGCGACGTGCTCGCCTTGAAGCGACAGTCCGGTCCCCTGGTCGGCCTCGCTCTGGTCACCGAGGCTCGCTTTTATGAGCTCGACGCCGAGGTCCTGCAGAGCCTTCGCGATCAATACGCGCCGGAGCTGGCGGCGACCGACGATCGCTTCTGGCAGGAACGCTCACAGGCCGCCTACGCGACCCTGATCGACGTCGTCGATCCTTCAGTCGTGCCCGAGGTGGCGGTCCGCAAGCGCGACCGTCGCGGATGGGCCAGCCTCGCGCCGCTCACCCCGGCCCTCCTCGGCTGATGCCAAAAGCAGCGGCGATCGCCTTGGCGGGGCCGATCAGCTCGGGCAAGAGTTCGGTGGCGGCACTGATCGGCGCCGAGATCGACGCGCCCGTGGTCTCCTTCGGAAGCCTGATCAGAAGCGAGCAGCCCGAGGGAGCGACCCGCGAGCGCCTCCAGGAGGCCGGATCACAGATGCTCGATCGCCTCGGACCCCCCGGTTTGCGAGACGCGGCGCTTCAGGCCTGTGGGGTTGACCCCGCAGAAATCCCGGTCATCTGGGAGGGCATCCGTCATCGCAGCGTGCTTGAGGCGGTGGCCGACCTCTATGCACCGAAGCGCGTCTTGCTCTTCATGCTCGCTCCGCCCGAGCAGGATCGCCGCCGGCGCGCGAGCGCCGAAGCAGGCAGCGAGCAAAGGCTGGCGCGGTGGGAGGAGCACGAGACCGAGTCGCTCGGCGATCTCGCGGTGCTCGCCGAGCTCCGTATTACCGCGCCTACCCCGCAGGCGGCCACCGAGCAGATCCTCGCCCACCTGGCGAATTGACGTGGTCGCCCGAATGGGCCGGACATTGGCGCCGCGCCTCCGCCACGCCGGGGATAAGGCGGCGAAGGGCTACCGACGGAGAATCGCCGCCGAGGCGGCCGATGAGGAGGTCGAAGATCTGCGCATCGCGTACGGCTGATTGCGATCAGCGGCGGAGCAGGAAGGGACTGAGCTGACCCGGGGCCTGGATTGGTAACTGCTGCCAGCGCGCAGTCGAGGCGATCCCCAGGACTTCGGAAGATCCGCAGCTTCGGCGGCACGCCAAATCGATGTCCAGCTAGGCGCAAAGCGATTCCTTTTTTTGGTACCAGGAGAGCCGACGGCCTGACGCAGTCCGGAGCATTCCCCCAGGACGCCTCAGCGGAAGGCTGGGCTGGAGAAATGCGAGTGAGTTTTCCGAGTTTTCTGCAGCTCAGAGGTGCCATTTAGAGCGGAATCCATCCGCGGCTAAAACAAGCTTCGAAAGCTGTCGTTGGGTCGCTGCGAGCAAACAAAAAGCGGCGCTAACGCACAGGAAGCGGGAGTTTCGGGAGCCGGTTACGCGCCCGCGCGCGCGAGGACGGAATCTCGGCCATCACGTATCCCGTCGGCGAGGAGGTGGCACGCCTTCCGTCCGAGCGCTGGTGGAATCTCCAACTGTTCTATGGAGGGCCTCGCACTTGAGTCCTTCCGGGGATCAGCACGCTCCGCCAAACCTCAAAAGAGGAAATGGTCCGTGCCGAGATCCCAAAACTTCGATGGTGAAGGCGTAGCTCTAAGCGACCAGAGCGTCGAAGCGGTTGCCCAAAAGGTCGTCGAGTTGCTCCTGCGATCCGAGTTCGGCGGGGAGGGTGCCCCAGCTCCGCTCCTTACGCCCAGCGAGCTTGCCCGTCACCTAGGGCGGACCCGGGAATGGGTCTACGAACACGCCGACGAGCTGGGCGCGGCGCGCGTGGGGGAGGGGCCGAAGCCGCGCCTCCTTTTCGATCCGCGTGTCGTCAACGAGCGGCTGCGTCTGAAGCAAGCGCCGGCGTTGAAACGGCTTCCACTTTCTCCGACCCCTGATCCACAACGGCCGCCGTCAGCAATGCCGGTGACTGCCACCGAGCTCCTCCCAATCGGCCCTGCTACTCGAAGGTCGCGTCGGTGATCGCTTGGTCAGCCTGCAGGCGTGCGCGGGCAAGAACCTCCTGCATGGGCGCTCAGCGAGCACGCTCTCAATGGGCACTCACGACCTCCCAGTGCCCTAAGACCCCTCGCGCTCCGCTTGGGAGCAGTTGCTTGTCGAGAGCTGTTGCGGTAGTCGTCTGCGAAACACAAACGGCCGGGCGGCGCTGGAACGCCCCCGGCCCGGCGGCGGAGACAATGCTCCGACGCAGAGCAGAGGCTATCCCGATCAGGGGTGGCCGCCGCCTGCCTCGCGAACTCTCCTAGCGCCATTGAAAGGAGAGCGAATCGCGCGCGAGTCAACAGGGCAGGTGATCAGGCGGAAGACCAAGGGCGGCGTGGTCTGGGCACTTCGCTTCCGCGCTTACGGGGCGCGCCAATACCTCACGCTCGGCGCCGCAGCGGACGGGTGGACTCGGCGCAAAGCCGAGGTGGAACTACAGAACGTCCTCGCCGATGTTCGACGCGGCATCTGGATGCCGCCGACCCGGAGGGCAGAGCAGGTCGCGAAGGAGAAGGCCGCGGTCGACGCCGAGCCGACCTTCCATCGCTTCTCCTCCGACTGGATCGCAGGGCGCCGCGGCGAGATCAGCGACAGTGGCCTCGAGTACTACGCCTGGGCCCTCAGTCATCACCTGCTGCCCTATTTCGCCGATTGGAAGCTCAGCGAGATCGACGTCGAGTCCGTCGACGCGTACCGTCGGTTCAAGGTCCTGCAATCCGAGGAACGTCGCGCTGCGCTCGCCAAGGGTCGCCCGAAGCTCCCCCGGACCGAATCTCCGGCTCGACCTCTTTCAGCCGCGACGATCAACAAGACGATCGACGTCCTGCAGGCTGTCTTGTCGCTGGCAGTCGAGTACGGACACATCGACCGAAACCCCGCCTCGGGTCGCCGGCGGCGCCTGAAGCTTCCTCCCCGGGCTACGGCCTACCTGGACCGCGTCGATCAGATCGAAGCAGTCCTCGACGCCGCCCACCTGCTGGACACTCGCCAGCACGCGCAGACGACCGGACGCCGACCGCTGGTCGCGGTTCTCGTCCTCGCAGGGCTACGCGCGAGCGAGGCATGTGGTCTCCGCTGGCGCGACATCGATCTCGCGAACGGACGGCTCCAAGTAGGCAGATCGAAGACCCAAGCAGGGCTACGCGAGGTCACCCTGCTTCCGCTCCTGCGAGATGACCTCCTGGTCCACAAAGCGACCGCCGGCGATGTTTCTCCCGACGACCCCGTTTTCACGAGCGCGAGCGGCAAGGCGCGCGACAAGGACAACCTCCGAAACCGCGTCCTCGACCCGGTACTGGTCGAAGCCGAGCGCCTGCTCGCAGCTAGGGGCCACGCACCCCTAGCCGGACGGATCACCCCACATAAACTCCGCCACACCTTCGCCTCGATCCTGGTGGCTTGCGGGGAGGACCCTGCCTCGGTGATGTCCCAGCTCGGCCACACTGACCCGAAATTCACGCTGCGCACCTACACGCACCTGATGCGACGAGAGCCGGCCGAGCGCGAGCGCCTGCGGGCCCTTGTTTACGGGGCTGACCCCGAAGCGACGCCTGGTGTTGAGCCGCCCGGCCCGATCCAAATCTCCCGCAACTACGCGCCGAAAGAGCTCGGCTCGTGATTCCCTCGTACCAAGGCCGATGGCCGCGCAAAGAAAGGCGTATCGATGCCCTCTCTCAGTGATCAGCAGGTCCCCGAAGGCGGAGCCGGCTGGTATCCGGACCCGCTGGGCGACCTCTACAAACAGCGCTATTTCGACGGCCGGCTCTGGACGCTGAAAATCCGCAGCATCCACGCGGCGGCCTCGTCTCCCCGTAATGACCGTCGGGGAAGCCTCTGGACCCGCTTCACAGCAGAAATCGGCAAATGGCCCATGCCGGTAAAGATCATCGCCGGAATCTTCGTTGCCATCTTCGTCATTTCCGCAATCAACCGGATCTTCGGCTCGAGCAACGACTCCTCCAGCCAATCCCAAGTCTCCAATGCTCCGGCCAAGAGCCACCGGGTGCCGCCCACCGCGCTCGAGCGCAAAGAAGCCGCCTTTGCCGCGCAGCAAAAGCAGGCCGTGGAATTCAAGGAATCGGTCGCTGACTCGATCGACTACGACGAAAGCCCGCTGATCCGTTGTACCGGCCAGAC
>DATBXZ010000146.1:0-9223 GCA_036513995.1 Solirubrobacterales bacterium
CCACCCCACCCGGTGGCGGCGTCCACGGCATGGGCGGCTACAACGCAGCCCAGTCGGCGCTGCGCCATCTCAGTCGCGCTATCTAGCCCGGCCGCCGAGCCGTCAGAACTGAGTGGCGATCAGGCCGATCAGCGCTGCGACCAACACGCCGGCGAACTGAACCAGAAGACGGTGTAGCGCTTCGAAGCGTTCGTCGATTCGCTCGAAGCGCTGGTCGATACGGTCGAAGCCGGCTTTCATTTCCCCCCGCAGCGCCACGAATTCCGTCCTCGTCTCGACCCGCAGCCCGCGAAGATCGGCGTCGATACGCTCAAAGCCCCGGTCGACCTTCTGGTTGAGGTCGTCGAGGCGCTTGTCGGTCCAGTTCTCTCGCATCGACTCCATGATGGCACCCTCGCAGACAAGACGTTACGTGTCGATTTCGTCGCTGCTCGTTCGTCGTCCCCTTGAAAGCAAATTCGAGAAGGAGGAACCATGGGCAGGATCGTCGTTACCGAGTTCGTCTCGCTGGACGGTGTGATCGAGGCTCCCGGCGGGGGCGAGGACTACAAGCACGGGGGCTGGACCTTCGACATCGGCCGCGGTGCCGAGGGCGACAAGTTCAAGCTCGACGAGCTGGTCGAGGCCGAGGCGCAGCTGCTGGGCCGGCGCACCTACGAGGGCTTCGCCGCCGCCTGGCCGAGCATGGACGACGAGGTCGGCTTCGCCGAGAAGATGAACGGGATGCCGAAGTACGTCGTCTCCTCCACCCTCGAGCGGGCCGAGTGGAGCAACTCGATCGTGCTCGGCGGCGACCTCACCGAGGAGGTCACCCGGCTGAAGCAGGAGGTCGACGGCGTCATCCTCGTCGCCGGCAGCGCCCAGCTGGTCCAGGGACTGATCGAGCGCGACCTCGTCGACGAGCTGAGGCTGATGGTCTTCCCGGTCGTGCTCGGCAGCGGCAAGCGCCTCTTCGGCCCCGGCGAGGAGAAGGTGGCGTTGAAGCTGGCCGACTCGAAGATCGTCGGCGACGGCATCGCGATCCTTACCTACGAGCGGCCGCAACCCTGAGGCCCCAGACGAGTTAACGGGTGAATGCCTAATCCCCGGCCACATGGCCGGGGAGCGGGGGAACCATGTTTTCGGGGCGAGCCCACCTTCGGGTGGGGGCGCAAGCTCCTTCAGCGCCAGCCCGTCAGCTAACCCCGCCGGCCGACGAAGGAGGCATGGATGACGATTGCCAAAAGGGCGGCGCTGCTTGCCGCCATCTGCACGTTTCTGGCGGCACTGGCCGTGGCCACGGTCTGCGCCACCGGCAGGGCCTGGGCCCAGCCCTACGGCGGGATCTCCGCGGTCAGCCCCGAACCCAGTCCGCCGCCGACCACGACGCCGCCGGCTCCGACCCAGCCAACCGGCCCGATCGGTACCGCGGCGCTCGTCCGCGGTCGCGCGATCCCCCCGGTCGACGCGCCCGGGGCGGTCAAGCGCGTGGTCGCGGCGGCGAACCGGATCCGCACCAAGCCCTACGTATGGGGCGGCGGCCACGGGCGCTGGTGGGACGGCGGCTATGACTGCTCCGGCGCGGTCAGCTTCGCCCTGCACGGTGGTGAACTGATCGACAGCCCGCTGCCCTCGGGGCCGATGGAGAGCTGGGGCAGCCCCGGGCCAGGACGCTGGATCACGGTCTACGCCAACGCCGGCCACGCGTTCGCGGTGATCGCCGGCCTGCGCTGGGACACCTCCGGGGACTCCAGCGGCACCGGCCCCCGCTGGCACCCCGACATGGCCAGCAGCGCCGGCTTCGTCGCGCGTCACCCACCGGGCTACTAGCCTTGCCGGTGCCTTGCGAGAAATGAGAGAGAAGCTGGCCCTGGCGGCCGTCGGCGCGACGATCGCGCTGGCGGCCGCCGCGGCGCCGGCGGGAGCGGGAGCGGCTGTGCCCTGGGGCGCCGGCTGCACCTCGCTGCCGCCGAGCGGCCAGCGGACCAGCGCCACCTGCGGGGCGAGCCTGTTCGATGGCCGCGCGGTCGCCCCCGCCGGCGCCCCCGGCGCCGTGAAGCAGGTGATCGCCGCCGCCGACCACATCGACGGCCGGCCCTATGTATGGGGCGGCGGCCACGTCAGCTGGTTCACCCACGGCTACGACTGCTCGGGCGCGGTCGGCTACGCGCTCCACGGCGCCGGCCTGCTCGACGTGACCATGGTCTCCGGCCAGCTGGCTGGCTGGGGAGAAGCCGGCAGCGGCCGCTGGATCACCGTCTATGCCAACGACGAGCACGTCTTCATGGTCGTCGCCGGCCTCCGCTTCGACACCCGCGACGCCCCGGTGGGCGTGAGCGGGCCACGCTGGCACCGGGCCAGCGTCGACACGAGCGGGTTCGTCGCCCGCCATCCGGCGGGCCTCTGACACGGCCGGCTCAGCCGGCCTTGCCCTGACCGCGCTCGTCGTTGCGGCGGTGGCGCCGGACCAGCGGTGCGACATAGCCGATCAGGGCGCCGATGGCGACGGCGGCGAGGAGGATGACGATCAGGGGGGCGTTGACGTTGACGAAGAGGACGTCGACCCTCACCTCCTGCGAGTTCTGCAGGCAGACGATGACGACCAGGGCGATGAGGATGCCGACGACCCAGCCGCGCCAGTTGGTCGTCTTCTTCTCGGTGGTCACCGGGATCGGCCTCAGGCGCTCGCGGCCGCGGGGGTGCGCTCCGCCCATGGGCGCGCCGCTTCCAGCTGGGCGCCGAGCTGGATCAACGTCGCCTCGTCGAAGGGGCCGCCGGTGAGCATGGTGCCGACCGGGAGGCCGTCCTCGTTCCAGTGGAGCGGCAGGGAGATCGAGGGCAGGCCGGTGATGTTGCCGAAGGCGGCGAAGACGACCGAGGCGACGACGTCGAAGGTCGCCTGCTCGGGGGCGGCGTGCTGGGCCTCGAGGATGGCTCCGGCCAGCGGCGGCAGGATCGCCGAGGTCGGGGTCAGGAGGACGTCGAAGTCGCTGCCCCAGCGCCGCAGCTCGCGGCGGGAGATCTTCTCCATGGCCTGGGCGGCGAGGACGTAGTCGTAGGCGCTGATCTCCTTGGTCGCCTGTTCGTAGCTGTGGCGGTTGTGCGGCTCGACCTTCTCCCAGTCGACGGCGTCGTAGTCGGCGAGGCCGGCGGCGGCCAGCGTCGTGAAGGCGGGGACCAGCTCGGCGGAGATCGTCGGCACCTCGACCTCGGTGACCTCGTGGCCCAGCCCCTCCAGCAGCGCCGCGGTGTCGCGGGCGGCATCCACGCAGTCCTGGGCGGTGGGGATGCCGAGCGGCGCCTCGGCCATCAGCCCGATCCTCAGGCGCTGCGGGGGCCCGTCCAGCTCCTCGGCGAATGGGCGCTGCGGTGGCAGCGCGTTGTTCCAGGCGAGGAGATCCGGGCCGGCGGTGACGTCGAGGACCGCCGCCGCATCGGCGACCGTGCGGGTTATCGCGCCCTCGACCACCGCCCCCATCCAGGTCTGGGCACGCCGGGGTACGCGGCCGCGGGCGGACTTGAGGCCGACCAGCCCGCAGTAGGCGGCGGGGATGCGGATCGAGCCACCGCCGTCGTTGGCGTGGGCGATCGGGAACATGCCGGCGGCGACCGCGGCCGAGGCGCCGCCGGAGGAGCCGCCCGGGGAGCGGCTCGGGTCCCAGGGGTTGCGGCTGATGCCGTAGCGGTCGTTCTCGGCGACGGTGATCGGGCCGAACTCGGGCGTGTTGGTGCGACCGCAGAGGACGAAGCCGGCGCGGAGGAGCGACTCGACGACCAGCTCGCTCTCCTCGCTCACCCCCTCGGGGGCGCCGTTGGAGCCGTAGGCGACCGGCCAGCCGGCGACCGCGGTCAGGTCCTTGATCGGGATCGGCACCCCGAGGAACGGCGACTGCTCGCCGGCGGCGATGCGCCCGTCGGCATCGAGAGCGGCGGCCCGGGCGGCCTCGTCGTCGCGCCAGACCACCGCGTTCAGCTCCGGGTTGCGGGCGTCGACCGCAGCCAGGCAGGAGTCGAGCAGCTCGACGGCGGAAAGCTCGCGGGCACGCAGGGCGGCGGCGAGGTCGAGGGCGGAGCTTGCAGGTCCCAACTGGCTCACCGGCCAACCATATTGGGCCGAGACGTTTGAACCCCGGCGCGCGGGTATGCGTACTCCCGGAAACACGCGGCCCCGGGACCTTCGGGTCACGACCGGAACTCGTCCGAATGGAGTCAGGAATGAAGCTGAAAGCGCGCATATCCGCGGTGCTCGTCGTCGCGCTCGCCCTCGCCATGGGCGGCGCCGGTGCCGCCGTCGCCAAGAACGGTGCCGACGACCCGGCGGGCCAGCACCAAGGCGAGCATCACGGCAAGCACCATCACCACGGCCGCCATCACCACCACAACGGCAACCACCAGGACGACGACGGGCCCAACCACACCTAGTCGCCGGTAGGGCTCGGCGGGGCGGCTCTAGTCGCCCTGGCCGGGCCAGCGGTCGGAGACGAGCTCGCCGTCGCCGCCCTCGGGCTTGTCGCTGCCGACGGCGAGCAGCTCGAGCCCCTCCGGTCCGGCTTCGAAGCCGCGCACCACAGAGGGCGCGACCCGGACCACGTCCCAGCGCCGCAGCTCGACCACCTCGTCGTCGAGCCTGATCCGCCCGGAGCCGGCGAGGACCACGTAAGCCTCCTCCTGCACTTGGTGGCGGTGGCCGTCGACGGCGCTGAAGCCCGGCGCGTAGCGGAAGTGGCTGATGCCCAGGTGCTCGGAGTCGATGTATTTGCGCGAGAACCGAGCCTCGACCTCGGATCGCGGCGAGAGGTCGTCGGTCTCCATCAGGTTCTTCACGGCGAAGTCGCTCATCTCGTGAGAGTCTAGGGAGAGGCAGGCAGCGGCCGACCAGGAAGGCACGAGATGGCGACGATCACCGAGCACGAGACGGAGCAGATCGAGGCGGCGAACGCGAGCGGCAGGACGCCGGTCGTCTTCATCCACGGGCTCTGGCTGCTGTCGAGCAGCTGGGACAACTGGGCCGGCGTCTTCGAGGAGGCGGGCTACGCGGCGGTGACGCCGGTCTGGCCCGACGACCCGGAGACCGTCGAGGAGGCGCGCGCCAACCCGGACGCCTTCGCCAAGAAGACGCTCGGGCAGGTTGCCGACCACACCGCCGAGGTGATCGGGCAGCTGACCGAGAAGCCGGCGGTGATGGGCCACTCGACAGGCGGGCTGCTGGCGCAGATCATCGCCGGGCGGGGCCTTTCCGCGGCCACGGTCGCAATCGACCCGGGCCCCTTCCGCGGGGTCCTGCCGCTGCCGCTATCGGCTCTGAAATCGGCCAAACCGGTCCTCGCCAACCCCCTCAACAAGGGCCGGGCGGTGACGCTCACCCTGGACCAGTTCAAGTACGGCTGGGCCAACGCGCTCTCCGCGGAGGAGGCCGAGCAGCTCTACGACACCTACCACGTGGCGGCACCCGGGGCGGCGTTGATGCAGATGGCAAACGCCAACCTGAACCCGTTCACCGAGGCCAAGGTGGACACCAGGAACCCGGAGCGCGGGCCGCTGCTGATCATCGACGGCGAGAAGGACCACACGGTGCCGTGGGCGATCGCCAACGCCTCCTACAAGAAGCAGAAGCGCAACCAGGAGAGCGTGACCGAGATCGTCAAAATCCCGAATCGCGGCCACGCGCTGACAATCGACGGCGGCTGGCGCGAGGTCTGCGACACCGCGCTCGCCTTCGTCAAGCGCTTCACGTAGGGCTCCCGGGCGGCGTGAGCGCATCTGAGGTCGAGATTCGTCGCGCCGGGCCCGAGGACGCAGGCGCGATCGCGCGGCTGCTGCACGACTTCAACAGCGAGTACGACGAACCGACCCCGGGGGTCGCGGCGCTGACCGGGTACGCACGGGGGCTGCTGGAGGAGGGCGAGATGACGGTGCTGCTGGGCGGCAGCGGGCCGGACGCGATCTCCCTGATCCGCTTCCGCCCCAGCGTCTGGACCGGCAAGCCGGAAGCGCACCTGCAGGAGCTCTACGTGGCGCCACCGCTGCGCGGTCGTGGCATCGGTCGTGCCCTGCTGGAGGCGACGATGGCAGCCGCCCGCGAGGCCGGCGCGACCGGAATCGACCTCAACACCGGCACCACCGATACGACCGCACGCGCTCTCTATGAGAGCTGCGGCTTCAGTAACCGCGAAGGCGGCCCGGACGGGCCCTCGATGCTCTTCTACGAGCGCGAGCTCTAGAGGGTCGGCCCCTCTCCGCGCGGGGCCCAGTCGAGCTGGGTGAAGGCGATGCCGGCCGGCGGTACTTCGACCAGGTCGGGGTGGAGCAGGTGGGCGAGCAGCTCGGTGCCGTCGACCAGGCGCGGCCCGGGGCGCGAGTAGGTGGAGGCGGCGTCGACGGCGAAGACGCGGTCGGCGCCGAGCGCCGCGATCCGCCCCCGGTGCTCCCCGGCCTGCGCCCGCGACTGCTCGACGTACATCCCGCAGGGCATGACGACGACGAGGTCGGGAGCCAGTGCCGCCAGTGCCTCCCAGCCGATCTCAGGCGACTTGGCGCCGGCCGGGCCGGCGACGTCGACGCCACCGGCGAGGGCGACCATCTCCGGGATCCAGTGGCCGCCGACGAAGGGCGGGTCGAGCCACTCCAGGGCGATGACCCGCGGCGCGGGCGCGCCGGCGACGGCGCTGCGGATCGCGGCCAGCCGCTCCTCGAGCTCGCCGCGCAGCTCGCTCGCCCGCGCCTCGATCCCGGCCACCTCTCCGAGCCGGGTCACGTCCTCCAGCACCTCGCCGAGGCTGCTCGGGTCCTGCTGCAGCACCCGCGGCGGGCCGGGCAGCCGCGCCGCCACCTCGACCACGTCCTCGAAGGAGACCGCGCAGACGTCGCAGACAGCCTGGGTGACGATCAGGTCCGGCGCCAGCCGCGCCAGCCGCTCCTCGTCGAGGCTGTAGAGCGCCTTGCCTTCGCCGACCACGGCCTTGACGGCGGCGTCGATCTCGCCGGCGCTGAGCCCGTCGGGGAGGACGGTCGCGGTCAGGTGCGGCAGCTCTCGCGCCGCCGCCGGGTAGTCGCACTCGTGCGTCACCCCGACCACGCTCTCCCCCAGCCCGAGCGCGAACAGCATCTCGGTTGCCGACGGGACGAGGCTGGCGATCCGCATCGCCTAGAGCTCGATCGCCGAACCGAGGGTGACGGTGCGCTCGCCGGGCAGGCGGAAGTACTCGACCGGGCTGGCGGCATTGCGCGACATCGCCACGAAGAGGCGCTTGCGCCAGCGGGCCATGCCAGGGGCGGCGGTCGGGGTGACCGTCACCTGGGAGAGGAAGTAGACGGCGCCGGGGACGTCGACCTCGCACTCGAGGCCGGTCTGCTCGGCGAGGGCGAGCAGACGCGGCACGTCGGGCATGTCCTGGAAGCCGAAGTGGGCGGTGAGGTGGAGGATGCCGTCATCCTCGTAGCCGAGGCTGTCGACGACGAGGCGCTCGGGCTCCGGCACGTAGGGCGCCTTGGTCGTCTCGATCGAGATGATCACGACCGCCTCGTGCACGACCCCGGTGTGCTCGGCCCCCGCCCGCAGCGCCAGCGGCGTCGTTTCGCGGCGGGCGTTGAGGTAGACGGCGGTGCCCGGTGCCCGCACCAGCGGTGGCTCCATCGCTCGCAGCTCCTCGACGAAGGTGCGCAGCGATCCCTCCTCCTCGATCCGCGCCACGCGGACCTTCTCGCTGCCGCGCTTCCAGGTGCTGAGCACGGTGAAGACGGCGACGCCGACCAGCAGCGGGAACCAGCCGCCGTGCGCGACCTTGGTCAGGTTGGCGCCGAGGAAGGCGAGGTCGATCGTGAAGAAGACCGCGGCGCCGAGCGCCACCAGCCAGCCCGGGCGGCGCCAGAGCACGCGGGCGACGACGAGGAAGAGCAGGGTGTCGACGGTGATCGTGCCGGTGACGGCGATCCCGTAGGCGGAGGCGAGCGCGGTCGAGGAGCCGAAGCCGATCACCAGCGCCACCACCGCGGCGAGCAGGAACCAGTTGACCGCCGGCACGTAGACCTGGCCGATCTCCCGGGCCGAGGTGTGGCGGATCGTCAGCCGCGGCAGAAAGCCGAGCTGGACCGCCTGGCGGCTGACCGAGAAGGCGCCGGAGATGACCGACTGCGAGGCGATCACCGTCGCCACCGTCGCCAGCACCACCATCGGGACCCGGCCCCAGTGCGGGATCAGCAGGAAGAAGGGGCTGTCGATCGCGCTCGGGTTGGCGAGGATCAGCGAGCCCTGGCCCATGTAGTTGAGGGTCAGGGCGGGGAAGACGACGAGGAACCAGGCACGGCTGATCGGCTTGCGACCGAAGTGGCCCATGTCGGCGTAGAGCGCCTCGGCGCCGGTGATGGTGAGGACGATCGCGCCGAGCGAGATGAAGGCGACGCCCGGGTGGTCGAGGAAGAACTCGACCCCGTAATGAGGGGAGAGCGCCTTGATGATCGCCGGGTGGGCGACGATGCGGCCCAGGCCGGCGGCGGCGATCACCCCGAACCAGATCAGCATCACCGGCCCGAAGACGCGACCGATCACGTGGGTGCCGAAGCGCTGGATCGAGAACAGCGCCGCCAGGATCGCGATCGTGACCGGCAGCACCAGCGACTGCAGGCTCGGCGCCACCACCTCCACTCCCTCGACCGCGGAGAGGACCGAGATCGCCGGCGTGATCATCCCGTCGCCATAGAAGAGGGCGACGCCGAACATGCCGAGCCCGATCAGCGCCAGCTTGACCCGGCGGCTGCGCAGCGGCGCCCCCTCGACCTTGGCGATCAGCGCCAGGATCCCGCCCTCGCCGTCGTTGTCGGCGCGCATGATGAAGAGCACGAACTCGACCGAGACGATCAGGGTGATCGACCAGAAGACCAGCGAGATCACCCCGAAGACATCCCCTTCGGTCGGCTTTACCGCCTGGTGGTCGGCGGAGAAGACGGTCTGCAGCGCGTAGAGCGGGCTGGTGCCAATGTCCCCGAAGACGATCCCCAGCGCCCCAAGCGCGAGCGCCCCCATGCCGAGCTGACGGCGAGAGGGCCGGGAGGCCGGCATCGACATTCGCCAAACCTAGGCGATGGGCGCGGCGCGGGCGAACCTCAGCGGTTGAAAGCGGCTGCTTGCGAAGTCATGCCTCAGCCGGCGTCGGAGTAGGCGGGCTCGGGAGCACGTTCCTCGAGCTCTGGCTCCGGCGCGGGCGCGCCATGGGGAGCGCCGGCCGGCGCCACGTCGCGCAGCACGAAC
>DATBXZ010000147.1:0-13025 GCA_036513995.1 Solirubrobacterales bacterium
GGCAAGACCGGAAGTACAGCGGCATGGAGCCCGAAACCGGCGCCGTATAGGTCGCCTGGTTCTTGTGGTTGCTGGACTCTTCTTGATGGACAACCGGTTCCGTCTGAAAGAGGGTGAAGTCGGTCGTTCCGACAGGCATCAAGTTAAGCTCGGTGCCAGGAGTCCCTTCCCAGTCAATCGTCAGAAGGTCGCCGGCCGTGGCGGTCACGTTCCAATAGGAGCGGTAGCGGCAGGCTTGGCCTTCGAGGTCCTGGCCTTCCGCCGTATTGCCGAACTCCTGCTGGCCCAGCGAGACGGGAGTTGAAGCGGCGATGGTCTTGCCGCCTTCGGCGAAGGCGCTGGCTGGCGAGAGCAGGGCCAGGAGGCCCAGCAAGAGAACGGGCAGGGCTCGTCTGAGCCGTCTCGCCCGCGTTCCACCGCTTGCCCTCTGCCGCATATCCCTGCCTCCTCTTGCTTGCTTGACGCCTTTTGCGCCTGGCTGGGGGGGGTGCAAGAGCCCGACCAGGCGGCCCCAGCATACCGCTTATCCGGGTTATAGCCCGACTTGCGGGAATAGGTTAGGGTTCTGCACCATTAACGCGTATGCAGGGGATGGCACATGGCCAGCCCCAGAGGAAAGAAAGAGTCAGCGCGAGCACAGGCGCTTGGGGCGCTTGTCCGCGAACTGCGCCGCAAGCGCGGCTACACGCTGGACGAGCTGGCCAAGCGCATTCCGATGTCGGCTTCCAACCTCTCGCGGCTGGAGCTGGGCAACCAGGGCCCGCCGGCCGACGAGGCCATTGAGCGAATCGCCACGGCACTCGATGCCGAGGCTGACGATCTACTGCGGGCCGCCGGCCGGGCGGTCGACGGTGAGTCGTTCGAGGAGAAGGTGCTGGACAGGCTCGATGCCATCGGCCGCGACGTGCGCGAGGTCAAAGCCGCCGTCGCCCGCAAACGCCCGAAGTCCTGAGTTCCTAGCCGAGAAGTTTGCCCCGATCCCGCGCGCTGATCGAGGCGGTCTGGCGACGAGTGTCAGCCAGCCTTGACGACAGACACTGCGGGCACCACCTTCTCGACGAGTTCCATCTTTTGCTTCACCCCCTCCCATCGGTCGGAAGAACCTGTCCGAGGGGTTTACTGGAAGCACCTGCACCGGTTTACGCAGGAATACGCAATTTGCTTCGGAAACTTGAGACTCTTCCAGTGAAGGAGATCGTTAAAGCCAAGCTTGGGGAGGAAACGAATTGAGCCAGGGAGACAGCGTTCTGCTTGCCAAGGCCCTGTCTCACCCACTGCGGGTCGAGATCCTGATGAAGATGAACACCCCCAGGAGGCGTATCTCCCCCAGGGAATTCAGCGACGAGAACGCCACCAACCTGAGCAACACCAGCTACCACTTCCGCCGTCTGGCTGACTACGGCTTCATCGAACTGGTCGGGGAGCGGCCGGTGCGCGGCAGTACCGAGCACTTCTACGAGCCGGTGGTGCGGGCGATGGCCTGGACTAAGCAGTGGGAGCTGTTGGCTCCCGCCCTCAAACAGAACCTGGCCACGACTGCCCTGCACGGCTTCGTGGAGGCGGCCGGCGCATCGATCGACGCCGGCACCTTCGACCAGCGGGAGGACAGCCATCTGTCGTGGGACACCATGCGGGTGGACGAGGAGGGATGGCGGACAGTCACCGAGCTCTTGAACTCAACCCTGGAAAAGCTCCTTCGGGTTGAAGCCGAATGCGCCAAGCGGATGGGCGAGGCGGAGACCGGCTTCATGATGAGCTACGTGCTCAGCGCCTTCGAGGCGCCGCCAAGCGAGGGCGGCGAATGAGCAATCGACAGCTGGCACAAGCACTCGAGCATCCACTGCGAGCACAGCTGTTTGCCAAGTTGAGCGAGCGGTCAATGAGCCCGGCGGAACTCGCCATAGCCCTCGACAAGCCGTTGTCGGTGGTGGCTTATCACTATGGGGTTATTGAGGCGGCGGGCGGCCTTGCCAGGCTCGGCGGCATGGAGGACAAAGGCTGTTCTTGAATCCAGACCAGGGTGTCATTTGGGTGTGCCCAGTCTGCCAGTTACTGCCTTAGCCGATCATGCGAGCCACAAAGCCGTGTATGCCTATTGAGGAACTAGTGCTGACCCATTGCTGTCTTTGTCATCGATGATGACATCGAGTTCTAGAATCCGTTTCAGCCATAGAAGGTATAGATCCTCCACTTCGCTAAAAGCCTGCTTGTCGCGAGAGAGCAAAACCAGATAGCCGATTAGGCCGTTGCGATGAAAAGCAACAGCGCGCACTGACTGATAGTCGTTTTTGACGAAGGCTTCAATATCCCCGCCTCGCAGTGCCGTCAGGTGCTCGGCGTCCGCCCGATATACCTGATCCCCATCTTGGCCCTCCTCTTGGAGTTGTTCATGCTTCAGCCAACTCGGCTCTATGCGGACTTCAAACTGCTCTATTTCGGTAGGGGTGTGATGAGGAGCGGCCAGAATCTCGAACTTGCTTTTCCTTGGAGCAAGGGCCTCTCCCACGGCAGTGTCTGGCGCAATGCCTGCAACCCTGCCTTGAATACGGTCAATCATGCCCGGAGGGTCTGTAGGCTCACTCCATATCGACACTTTGTAATCCCGAGCCGTCGCCTTACTCAGACTGACCTGCGTGAGTCCACAGATGGAGTTCTTTACTGCCTCTCCTTTTAAGTCACTAAACGACACTTGTTTTGAGATTAACGTTCCAGCAACTCCATAGATGTGCTCGGTATAAGTTCGCACACTTTGCAACGTGGCTTGGTTTGGTTCCAAGTCCGCGAGCTTATTCTCAGCCAGCTCAAGCTGTGCACGGAGCGCAACTTCATCGGAGCCTTCTTTTTCAATCACTACCTCGTAGAACTGTCGGGTCAGACCCCACGCAATAAGCAGACCCGCAGTCAGGCATACTCCGGCGATAACTACTGCTAGGTACCCAGGGACATTCCCAGTGGGGCCGAATTTCTTGATGAGGGCGCTACCTGCAAACGTGAGTAAGGCGCCTGCTACTAGACCGCCGGCGAGAGCTATACCGAAGCCGCTGAGATTTGTCGGGTTTTTTTCCCGCAACCACCACTTTGCCGACGTCACGGGGTGGCGAATAAACGATGGGGATTTTGGTATGTCGCTCACGTGACTGGGAGGAGAATGCTCCAACTCGGTTCGACTCTACGCGTAGTGTGGAGCGTCTCGGTTTGGGGATACTTGGTTTGCGACGTGCGCCGCGATCTCTTCTCCGTACTCTTCAAGCGACATGGCACCTGTGACGACCGCTAGAAAGCGCACGCGCGAATAGGTGTACAGGGGCGTGTTTGCGCCGGGGGACGTTGGAGGGCGATCAGCTTGATCGCCCTGGCGCGACAGCGCTGTCCTCTCGTCGGGCTCCTGCTCTGGACTAGCCATACAAAGTATCCTTTGTTACAAGCATAGAATACGCTCCCCTCTTAAACCCGTCAACAGTTGACTATCGAGACGGACTTCGAGCTACGGAACGTGCATCCTGCCTGACCAATCTGCAGACCCTAACCGATGGGTTCTTCGGAAAGCTAGCCCCCTGTTTTGGCGCCGAGGTGTTCCGCTAGTCGCCAGGAGGCGAGCCGATAGCGGCCGCGCCTCGATCTCACGAACTTTGGCGTTGCGGCAAGTGTGCCTTCCGACAAATACGCCTTGACCGTCTTGCGGTTGACGGGACGATTCAGACGTTGCTCGACGGCTTGATGAATCTCGCCGACCCGCATCAGGCCGTGTGATGCCAGGACTGCGTCGACGGTCCGCGCCACATCGCCCGCTCGCGCTGGGGGACGGCTGGTGGTTGTTGCTATGGGCGGGGCGTCTTGTAACAAGCGCTCCCGGATGGCGTTGAGCTTAGCCAGCTTGTTTCGCGTAGCGGGGTTTGAAAGGGCGCCTATTAGCTCCATCGACTTCTCCCTGTAAATCGGCGATTTTCGTTTCGCACCACGCTGGTTTCGTCGGCAAGCTTCGGGTACAGAGTGCCCAAAATCGCCGAGTTGGGGGGCCCTCTCCGTTCGAATGCTCGGCTTCTCTCGAAGCACATACCCCCATTTGTAGGCCTTTTCAGAGCTCAGCCAGACGAGCGCTTGGACGCTGCCCAGGAGGTCGGCGGTTCGAAACGCCGACCACGAATTCCGCACCGCAGGCGGCATCGCGGCGGTCCTTCTCGGATCCGATCGCCCCGTTGACTCTTCCGTGATCGCCGTCGGTCAGGGCACTTAGCCGCTCGCGCTCTCCGGCGTCTCGGCTCATCGAGTGGGCGTACGCCCGGAGGGTGAAGGCCGGATCGGTATGGCCGAGTTGCCTCATCACCGAGACGGGGTCTTCGCCGATCGCGAAGAGGAGGGAAGTGAAGGTGTGGCGGAACGAGTGCGGGGTGATCCCCGGCGGCAACGACGACAGGCCGCGCGCCTCGAGCAGCTCCTCGGCACGGGCCAGGACCGGCAGGAGAATCCGCAGGCGAACGTTGTCCTTGGTCCGCGGCCCTCCCCTGGTCGTCCTGAAGACCAGCTCGCGCGAGCCGGGACGGCCACGTCGGTCGCGGTAAAGGATGAGGCCGCCTCGCAGGCCGAGCACATCATGACCTCACGGATTCCCGCCGGCGTCTTCGAGTGCCGGACGTGGATCGTCGAGGTCGCGAAGTCAAGGTCTCCCCAGCGGAGAGCAGCGAGCTCATGGACGCGCAGGCCGGAGAAGACAAGCGTGGCGATGACAGGGAGACGGTCGTCGATCAGCCAGCCCGGGTCGGCGTCGAGCTTGGCGGCCGCGTCGAGCACCGCGGAGATCTGCCCTGCCGACTCGAGATGCGGTGCCGGAGATCTCTCGATCTTGATCCGGCGGCGCCTTCCCGCCGCCGGGTTGTCGTCGATCCACCCGTATTCGACTGCGAAGGAGAGGAGCCAACGGAGCACCTCGATGGTCTTGTTGATCGAAGTGCCCGAGAGCGGTCGAAGAGGGCGACCGAGCGGGTCGGGGCGCAGCCTGCCTTCGGCGAGGCGACGGCGGCGGTCATCGGACTCCTTGAGCTTGTGGAGCCGGTAAGCGTCGACGGCCCGTATGTCGATCTTCGTCAGCGGCCAGTCCGCGAAGAAGGGGAGCAGATGTCCGAATGCCCAATCCCAGTATTCGGAGGTCGCAGGCCTGACTTCGCTTCGGCGCTCCTTGATCTGCGATGCGGCGAACGATCCGAACGGCGCGGCGTCATCACCGCGATTGCGATCACCGAAGGCCACCCGGTGTCGCGGCGGTGCCGGCACCCAGGTACCGCGCTCGACTTCTGCGCGGATCACGTCCATCTCTTCTTCGCCGCGCCTTCGCGTCCAGCCCTCGTCCGGAGTGCCCAGCGTCAGATATCGTCGCCTGCCGTAGGCGCGGAACCTCAGGGCGAACACCTTCGAACCGCCATACGGCCGCTCGAGGACGTTGTTTTCGCACCTTTCTCCCAAAGATCGGCACCTTCCCGCTTGAACCACCGCCTCGGCAGGGAATTGGGTAAGACCAATACGCTTTAAGCCAAATGGTATACGGCCATTACGCTCTGGTCCAATCGGCTGGTAGCCGCAACGCTCCTCCAATGGCCATGCCGATCTACGAGGAACCCGACCGCGCCAGCAAAGCCTTCGGTCAGCGGGTCCGTGAGCTGCGAGCGAGGGAAGGGCTCTCGCAGGACGGACTGGCCCACACCTCCGGGATCCACTTGACCAGCATCGGTCGGATCGAGCGGGGTGGGCGCGAGCCGCGATTGACGACGATCCAGAAACTCGCGAAGGGCCTGGGCGTCGAACCCGGCGAGCTGACCAACGGCCTGGGAGACCACGCTGGGTAGACCGCCAACCTCCTACTGGCGCTGGTAGCCCTTGATCCGTTTGGAGAAGCTGCGGATCACCTCCAGCTCTGCGCCGAGTGCCTCGGGCTCGGGGGCAACGTAGTTGCGCGAAGGGCTCTTGTCGTGGCGCTGGGCCCACTCCGAAATCCGGGCATAACTCTCCTGGAATTCCCGATTGTCATCCTCGGTGACCCTCGCGATGACGCGCAACATCCTCGGCTGGACCTGAGAGGTGGCAGGGTCATAGATCGTTTGGGCGATATCCAGGTGGAGGATCCGCTCCCAGGTTTCCGAGAGCTTCCCAGCCCAGGCGGCGCACTCCTCCTCGTAGCGGTCGGCATCCCAGTCGGTGCGCTCCCGTTTGATTTCGGCCAGCAGGCGGGTCAGCTCCTCGAGCCGGCGGTTAACGTCCTTGGCCTTCCAGGGGTGGGAGTCGACCGAGACGCCAGGGGTGCGGTCGCCGCGGCGGCGGATCGAGCGCTCGGTGAAGGGGACGTCCTTGGGGCCGGCGGCGGCGCTCAGGGCGACGACGAACTCGAGATCGTGGGTGAAGACGATCACCTGGCGCTCGGCGGCGAACTCGGTCAGCCGCTCCGCGACTGCGCCGCGGCGGATGTGGTCGAGCGAGCTGACCGGGTCGTCGAGGACGAGGGCGGAGCGACCGGCGTCGAAGTAGGCCTCCGTGAAGTATCCGGCGAGCCCGAGTGCGGTCTTCTCACCCTCGCTGAGGACCTCGGAGACCGGCCGCTCGACGGTCGATCCGAGAAGCGCCGGGCGATGGCGGACCCTTCCTTTGTGACCGCCGGCACGCTTCAGGTGGATGCGTTCGAGCCTCAGGCGGTCGGTCTCGCGGGCGAAGCGGTCGTCGGCCTCGGCCCGGACGTGCTCTTCGACGATCTGGGTGCTCTTGCGGGTGATCGTGTTGGTATCGGCCTGACGGGCGGCGGCCTTGGTCTTGTCCCTCTCGACGAGCCGGTCGATCTCGGCCTCGATTCGCTCACGGCCGGCGGCGAGGGCCTTGCGACCTTCGATCTCCAGGCGGCCCGCCATGAGGCTGGCGAAGGTGGAGCTGAACTGCTCCTCGTTGACCGCGGCGGCCTCGGCGTCGAGCGTCTCGGCGAGGTCGGCTAGCCGACCGGCGGGCGAGGCCCCTAGTAGGGCCGGCAGCTTGGCGCCCTGGTCTTCGGCGAGCGCCGCCTGGAGCGCGGCGCGGCGCTCCTCGGCGGCGGCAAACCAGGTACCGAGCGTCGAGTCTAGGGTCTCGTCGCGGTCGGCGAGCGCGAAGCGGTTCTCGTGGAGGTGGGAGGACGGCGTGGCGAGGGCGGCGAGCGAATCGACGGTGCCTTTCAGCGCCTCCTCGGCGTCCCGGACTTGGCGGGCAGTGTCGTCGGCGACGAAGGCCTCGAAGCGCCCGAGGCGCCCGCCCGCCTCGGACCCGAGCGGCTGCTGGCAGAGAAGGCAGTGGGCGTCGGGAGCAGTGACGGGGAAGTCTCGGTCGGGGTAGGCGGTCTCCTCGGAGTAGCGACGGGCCGCCGCCCATAGCCGCTGCCAGGCCTCTCCGCCGACGCTGGCCAGCGGCTCGTTCTCGAAGCTTGCGATCGAGGCCACGCGGGCGGCCTCGCGGGCGGCACCGAGTGCGTCACGACTGCCGATCGCCGCATCCACCCCTTCATCGTCGAGTGCGCCCTCCAAGAGAACAACGTGGGCCCGGAGCGAACGGACCGACGCGGCGAGAGCGCGGAGGCGGTCTTTCTCCTTCTGGGGATCGGTGGCGCGCAGGCGGGCCTCCTCTCCTCGCAGCGTCTCGAGCGCGACATCGGCGCCATCGGCAACGGTGCAGGCGGCATCGAGCTGCTCCCTCGTCGTCTTGGCGGAGAGGCCGGCGAGGAAGGCCGCCGCGGGACTTCCCTCGGGTGGGACGGGCAGCGACTCGCGGCGGCTGGCGTTCGCCGCCAGCTCGGCATCGAGGTGCGCAGCTATACGGTCGCAAAGGGCGATCAGGCCGTCGAGCAGGGTGAGCGCCGAGGGGCGGTAGCCGAGCTCTGACTCCTTGGTCAGGTAGACCTCGCCGCAGGCGTCGTCGTAGAAGCTGACGGCTCCGAGCTCCTCGGCGAGGCCGTCTGGCCAGCTCGAGGAAGGCTGGTCGATGCCACCAGACCGGTAGGTGATATTGGCCTCCTGGGGGCCGTCGGGGTCGGAGCCGAAGACGTCGCCATGGACCGACTCGGAGTGGAGGCTCCTGACCGCCGACTTGATCAACCGCGCGTAGCCGGACTTACCGCTGCCGTTGTCGCCGTAGACGACGGTCAGGCCGCGCTCGCCGAAGGTCAGGTCACCGGCGGCGACCAAGGCGTTCACGTTCCGCAGTTCGTCGACCGAGACCAACTCGACCCCCCGGGAGGCGGGCCCGGCGACCGGGATCTCCTCCTCGGTGAGGATCTCGCCGCCGCCCTCCCCCGCCTTTATCCGGGCGACCAAGGCCTCCAGATCCTCGCCGGGGTCGCGACCGGCGGCGAGGTCGCAGAGCGCGGCCTGCTGCCAGCCCGGGCGCTTCGAGGCCCAGCGAACGATCTCGGCGGCGATCGTTGCCACCTAGCGCTCCTGCGGCGAAGGGCACTCCGCCGGTCCGTTTTCGGTCTCCGCGTGCACGGTTCCCATCCTAGGTGGCCAAACGGAGGGCGAGAAAGTTTCGCCCATGTGTATGTCATGTGTAATCATGACGAAGCCATACCCTATCTGGAGCCATCTGCTGATGACTGAGACAAACATCACCCTGATCGTGCCGAAGGGCGCCACCGTCACGATCCTCGAGGCCGAGGAGGTCGGCGGCGACCCTCTCCCGCCACAGACGCCGTCCAGCCGCGAGGAGATCGAGCGTTACTGGCGCGACTACCTGACCGACAACGGCAAGAAGATCTTCTCCGCCGCCGCGCTGATCGAACGCCACGAAGGGCCGGGGTTTACGCTCGACCAGATCGCCCAGAACCGCTCGATCGACTACGACAGCGCCAAAGCCTGGCACCGAAACACCGGCCGCACCGCCAAGCGCTGGCGCGAGGAGACCGGGCGGCCCGAGCCGCTCCGGCTCAATGACCTGGGCCAATACGGCTGGCACCCCGAGTACAGCGGCAACCGCACGTCCTACCGGCTCCCCCCCGGCGCATTCGAGATCGTGCTCGAGCTGCAGGCGAGCGGCTAGATGCCCGAGCGCTGTGGACACTGCGGCTTCGCCGGCGATCTGGACGAGGTGGCCCGCCCGGTCGTCCGGACCCAGCGGTCGATGACCGACCTCTACGGCGAGATCGAGACGAGGATCTACTGGTTTCTCTACCGCTGCGGGCGCTGCGGCAAGGCGACGCTCGAGGAGGATCGCTGGTGCGATGAGTTCAGCGACCCCGAGGACGAAACAGCGGTCCAGCTCTTCCCGGCGTCGCAGGACAACAGCGCGATCCCCGACGCCGTCAAGCGGCCCTACTGGGAGGCGAACCGCATAAAGGGCGATGCGCCCGGCCTATACGCAGTCGGAATGCGGAAGACGATCGAGGCGATCTGCAAGGACAAGGGCGCGCGCGGCTCGCTAAAGCGCATGCTCGATCGGCTAGGTGAGGAAGGGGGGCTGCCGGCCCCACTGGTCGAGATGGGCCACCAGCTGCGCGAACGCGGAAACCTGGGTGCCCACGCCGAAGATGTGGAGGTGAGCGCCGAGGACGTTCCGGTGATCGAGGAGTTCGTCGAGGCCGTCCTTGAGTACATCTACCGGGCACCGGCGAAGATCGCCGCCGCACAGGCGAGCCTCGAGGCGCGCAAGGCCAGCGCAGCCGGCTGAGCGCAAGCTCGGCGCAAGAAAGGAGTGCATGGAGAAGCTCGAGAAGCGCTGTCCGCTCGAAAAGTCGCATACTCGCCTACGTCAGGTCCACACCCTCTGGCACGAGGCGCTCGTCGCTTACCCGGTGCCCGAGCTCTTCATCGCCCGCCTGAACGCGCTGCTGCAGGCGGCGCGGAGCGTCACCTGGGTGCTCCAGCAGGAGATGCGCCACGACGAGGGGTTCGAGGAGTGGTATGGCGCCTGGCAGGAGAAAATGAGGGCCGACGAGCGGATGAGGTGGCTGGTCGAGGCCCGGAACACGGTCGAGAAGCAGGGCGACCTCGATCTTCACAGCATCGCCACGGTGCGGGTCTTGGTGGGCGCGTACACGGGGCCCGATGTCGAGTACGAGGTACCAGCGCAGCTTGGACCTGCGGAGATCGCAGCCGCGGTCGAGTTAAGGGGGCTGTCCACCGAGATCCGCGAGTCGGGACTACTTGAAGTGGAGCGCCGCTGGACGGTCCCCGAGCGCCCCGAGGAGGAGGTGCTCGACCTCCTCGCCCACGCCTACGGGGTCCTGGCGGCGCTGATGATCGACGCCCACGCCCGGCGCGGCGCCCGGATGCAAACCTTCGGGGCGGAGGACCATGCTGGCCGCCATCGCCGCGTTCCCCACCCCACGGGGCGTCTCGACTGCATGATCGTCGGTCGCGAGCAGCGGATCGCCCGTTGGCATCTCGGACACGAGGAACTTGTCGAAATTGAGACGCGGACGCTGGCCGATATGGGGCCGGAGAAAAAGGAGGCCCGGTCACGCTACGACTTCACCGACTGGCCGAAATCCTTGCCCGGCGAGGACCTCGAGCGGCGGGCGGAAGTCTGGCACCAGTGGGGGCGGAGGTTCCTCCAGCGCGACCGGGGTCATCGAACGATTGCCTCGCTCTTCTCGCCCGGCGCGCACACGCTGATCGATGTCACCCCCGACGACGACCAGGCAAAGCGCGCCAACTTGGCCCAGCTGGCACTGGAGGTGGACCGCCTCGGCGCCGACTCGCTGATCTTCACCACCGAGGCCTGGTTTGCGATCGATGTCCCGGCGGACGATCCCCGCCACGGGATACGGGCGCGGGATCGCACCGACCGGAAGGACACGCTGGTTACCTATGCGATCGCCCGCGACGGAACGGCAGTGACGATCGCCTCGGACTACAGGGTCGTCGATGGCGAGCCGGAGCTAGAAGAACCGTACCGACTCGACGCAGACCCGCGGCAATCGTTTCATCCGGTCCTCGAGGTCTGGGACAGATGGCCCGACCCCGACGGCGATCACGGGACATCTGGGTAGGCCCGCAGTTGGCCCGGGGTCGCCCAACCGAGGGCGCTACCTCCGACGCCGGGACCTTGGCCACCACCAGTGGCGCGGCGCCCGGATGTCGTCGGGCTGCCCGTAGACCTCGCGCAGATAGGGCCCGGTTCCCTCGTCGAGCTTCGCCCCGTCCCGGAGGACCCGCGCGTACTCGCCCAACCATTCGAGGCTCTTCTCCCGGCTCTCGGCGTCCTCCTCGCCGTCGGCACGCAGAGGGGTGAAGGCGATCTCGACAAGCATCGCCTTCAGCGCCCGTCGGTGGAGTAGGCGCCAGGCGACGAGAGGGATCCCCATCGCGATGGCCAGGAGGATCAAGGAGTCGCCGAGCAGGCCGCCGCCGTGGGCGAGGTGGTTACCGTGGATCTCGGCGAGGTAACCAGCCAATTGGGCGAGGAACCCGACGGCCAGGAAGACGACGCCGAAGAGCGCGTCGACCCGGTTGCGGGCGCGGTCGACTACGTTCGCCGCGCCGATCCCACCCCAGGTGCCGAAGCTCTTCACCACCCAGAGAGGGGCGAGCAGTCCGCGGGCGATCAGCCCGGCACCGATCAGCTCGACGCCAAGGCCGACGACGAAGAGGTCGGTGACGGTTAGGTTCATCGACCGCCCCGGCCGATCGGTCCGGGTCGCCGTGTTCTCACGAGGTCACCGGGGCGCGAGGCGGCCGGGTCCGGGCGGCCGTCAATAGCGGATACCCAGGAGGCCGCCGTCGTTGACGTCGGTGAGGGTGACGCGGAGGTAGCTCTCGAGCGCCTCGCGGTCGATGTCTTCCTCCCACGGCAGATCGCCGTCGTTGATGCAGAGGAGATAGCGGAAGCCGTGGGCCTTCGACAGCCGCCAGGCGAGCCGCAGGGCCGATGCCTTCTGGCGGGCGTCGACGCCGTCGAAGATCGTGCTGTCGTGGAAGAGGAGCATCGGGCCGAATCCGCGCTCGGCGCCCGAGACGGCCAACGCGAGGTCGTAGCAGAAGACCATCATCTCCTTGATGCCCTGGGACCCGGCGCCGGGGATCTTCGCGCTCAACCTCAATTTCCCGTATTTGCCGACGTCGATCCGAAGGGTACCGGGGGTCTCGAAGAGCTCCTCGGTGAACTCGTGGAAGAGCGCGGCGACCCGCTGCAAGGACTCGCGCCCCGCGTCGAGGCTCTCGCGGGCGAGCGGTTTGTTGGACTCCAGATCGACCTTGATCTGGTCGAACTGCTCCTCGAGGCCTCGGCGCTGCTCTATCTCGACCCGGAGGGCGCCGCGGCGGTCGCTCAGATCCTCGTACTCGCGGCGGATCTGCAAGAACTCGTCGACCGCGCCACTACCGTCAATCGAGCTGAGTGCCCGCCGGCGGCGGGTGTCGAGCTCCTCGACCTCGGACTCCAGCGCGGTGATCTCGCCTTCGAGACGGTCGATCTCACCTGCCAGGGACTGCCGTCGATTGTCCTCGAGGCGGCGGCTGAATTCTTCCGCCTCCTCGAGGCGGCGTCGGACCCGGTCGCCGAACTCCACCTCCGCCTCCGCGTAGAGCCGGCGGACCTCCTCGGGCTCGACGCCGACCTCCTCCACCAGCGCCTGGCGGTAGAAGCCGAGCGCCTCGCGCCGGGAGACCGCCTCGCCGGAGCGCTCCCGGATCGCGCCGGTCAGCTCACCCACCTCCTGCTCGATCTCGCGGTAGCGGGGGTGGACGCGAAAGCCGCCGAGGAGAACCGTCTCGCGCCCGATCGCCTCCTCGACCTCCCCGAGGTCGGCTTCGAGCTCGCCGAGATCACGGGCTCCGCCCCGCTCCTCGGAGCGCACCTCGCCGATCCCCTGACCCGTCTTCTTCAGTACGTCACGGCGGGCCAAGAGCCGGTGGGCATCCCGGAACGGCCGCCAGTCAACCCCGAACAGCTCGGCATTCGCGACATCGCGCTCGGCGGCGGGCTGCTGGGGGAAGGACTTGAAGGGATCGGTGAAGGAGCCGGACCCCCTACGGACCGCGTAGCGGAAGAGGTTGCCGAAGGTCGGGTGCCGGCCGTCCCGGTCCTCG
>DATBXZ010000148.1:0-11435 GCA_036513995.1 Solirubrobacterales bacterium
GCGCGACCCGCCTGCCGGTGATGACCGACGAGGAATGGCGGGCGATGGACGACGCCAAGACCCGACAGGAGATCGCGGCTCAAGCCCTCAACGCCATCATCGCGGAGGGGCTGGCCTCTTTGCGCGCCGGCAAAATGAACGACGACGACCTGCACTTGAGTTGGCAGGTGGTGAGCCTCGATGCCCAGGGCCGCCGGGAACTGGCCGACTACCAGCTGGAGTCGCTTGAGCGCACGGAGGACATCCGCGTTGCCAGCGAAGCCCGGCTCAGGAAATCCGATGAGGAGGGTATTCCGACGTTTACCGGAGCCTTCGGTTTCCTGCGCGGTCGGAAAGGCCGGGCGAATAGCGGCGGGAATCGATCAACCGCCAGCAAATAGTGTTTTTCTACTGTCATGCGGACCTCTTATGGTAGGCAGAACTCACACATTTACTCCGCACCAGTAAGCCCTCGAAGTGCTGAAAGACGCTGTGTATTGAGCAACGTCCTAGAGGGTTTAGTTAGTTACTAAATTTTCCGTATGGACAGATAGTCACCAGCCGTCTACGTTCTCGGCGATTTCGCACTGCCTTACCCAGTGAATCGGAATCGACCGAGCCTCACTCCAGTCAACAGCAAATGCCGATTCGGTTCAGCCGCCGGCAGGGGGTCCAGATGACGCGTAGACATGTCACTTTCCACGCAGGCTCAAGAAAGGGCCTCGGCGTAGTAGCGGCGATGGCTTGCCTGATCAGCCTCTTTTTCGTCGCTACCGCACAAGCCTCCTTCGAAGACCCCCCGGTCAAGCTCGGCGCCGAATCAGGCAACCTCGAATCTTCGGCGGAGTACCTCCTCGAAAACTCCCCGCGCAAAATCTCAGGGATTGAATCCACAGCGGAATCGGAAGCCCTGTACAAAACCGTGGCCGAACCTCCGCCTAGCGCCGATGCACTGGTTCAAGACGAGATTGAGGCCGAGACCCCATCGCTCCTGAGGCAAGTCGGAGCCTGGCTCTGGAACAAAGTTCCAGAGGCGGCGGTCGTGGTAGGCGGAGGCTGGGCCGGCTGGGAAATCGGCTCGCTGATCTACGGGACTTTCTTCGAAGAATCTAAACCAGAAACTCACGAACTATCGGAATCCTATTTTGCCAGTCATTGGGTCGTAACCACTCCCGGCGAGGGTCTGCTTTCTGACGAGACCGGCAATATCTATGCCCCTGACAAGTTCGGGATGCTGGGGTACAACAAATCAATCGGCTTTGGCTGGATATCGGAATCGGGTTGTGGCGAGATAGAACTCTATGGCGACGGAGAACGCTTGTACGCGCCCGGCTGGTTCTCTCAAGGTGGATGCAAACCTGAGCTATTTCGCCACTATGTTCTGTGGAAGCCGTTCGAAGCCGTGCAATGCGGAAAAGCTGGTGTTTCCTGTCCGGGCATCGAACCAGTTCTCTATGAAGGCGAAGGCCAGCCGACTGCGCCGACTGCTGAAGCACTGCGGGAATCGCTGAAAGAAGCGCTCGAAAGCGGTGAATATCCAGAGTACAACCGGCTATACAACTTCGAGCAAGAGCCGGAAAACTATCCCGATCCCCGGATCACCGAAAAGAAAGTTGACGACAAAGAACGGCGCTGTGATCGAGGCACTCCCTCTTTCGAAAATCCGGGCGGGAACGAATCCCCGGAACCCTTTGCGAAAAAGGAAGAATCAGCTTTCTCAGTGACGACTCGCCCAGAAGGATACGAAGCGCCTGTCTATCTCCGCTGGGGCACGACGTACTGGAAGCCGGGGAGAGAAGGATTCGAAGGGACACCCTTCGTCGACGACTGGGGCGGATGGGGATGGAGGCACGTCATTGCCAAACATGGCTGGAGCGCCCTGGACCGCGAAGAGACAGAAGTGGCGCTGGACATCGGCACCCCTCAGCCGACCGCAAAAGAAGGCAAATACGTTTATGAAGCGCCTGACGTGGAACCGGGCTCAGGCGGGGCTGAATGCATCAGGAAGGTAGTTGTCGACTTCGAAACCGGCGAAGAAGATCCGGCCCCACGAGGAATCGTCACGTCCTACAACGTAGTGAAATAATCATGCGATGAGTTCGCCTCACAAGGAAGACAAGGGCGTCCTCCCAAACGAGGCCAAGCTGGCCGGCCTTGGCTGGGAGGAAACGCTGGGATACCTCGATGCGATTCGCGGCATCGGCCTTCCCGTTCTCGTGTGCATTGTTGATGCCCGCATGCCCGGCCGATTCCTCCTGGAAACGCGGGGCCACCTAGAGAGCGGAAAGACTGAAAAAGATGACGGGGTTAGGTATTGGCTTAACTGGCCGCTGGGCAATCAGAATGGAACGATCGAACTTCCGCGCGACCAGTTCGAGAGCGGTTCGCTTGAGACCTTAGACGGCGCTTGCTACTTCACCTTGAGCGTGTCTTTCGGTGGCTGGTCGCTCGTTATCTCAGACGACAATCTGGTTTCGTGGCCGCAGTAGACCCATCAATATGCTCGCCACCGACCGCCCAAAACCTTAGGTGCTGGTCGCCTCGGCCAGCCGATAGACACCACCAGCAACACGCTGGAATCGCGGATTCGGCCCCCTGGCCCCCGTCGATAGGAAGCTGTTGACCGTATCTCTGGATACGCGCATATTGAGGAGGTCTTCGACCAGCGCGTGGATATCTCTCACGCGCATTGGTCCAGAGGCTATGGCGAGCACTCGAACGACGGCGTTCTGGATTGTGCCGCTACGTGGGGAAACCTCACTTGCGGGGCGGGGCGACAGCAATGCTTGACGCAACAGCTTTTTTCGCAGGGCGTTGAGACGCCCAAAGCCCTCGTGATGGTTTAAGAGTGCTCCTATCAGGGGCATCACTAGAAACCCGCGTGAAGATGGGCCGGGCCGTCGCTGACCAAAGCCCGACCGTAGCGACCCCTACGGCAAGTAGCGTCAGCGGCGCCAGTCCGCAGCGGCGGAGCGAATAAAGAACCAGGGAGGCAACATGGGAATCGTCAACAAGGATGAGTTGGCAAGAGGAGTGGCCGCCCGGAGCGGTCTCGAGGTCGGTCAAGCCAAGAGCGCGGTCGACGCCACTCTCGAGGAGATCTCCAAGCAGATGGCCGCCGGCAACGAGGTCCGGCTGACCGGCTTCGGCAAATTCGCCGCCGTCCATCGCGCCGCACGCGAGGGGCGCAACCCGAGCAACGGCGAGACGATCCAGATCGCGGCCAAGTCGGTGCCGAAGTTCAGCGCCGGGGCGGAGCTGAAGAAGGCGGTCCAGTAGGCGCGAGGACGCCTGACAACCCTGAGCGTTCGCCGAGTTCGCGGCGCGCCGCTACTGGCCCCGCGCCCTGCGCGAAGAGGTAGTCCTTTTAGACTCCTCCCTGTGGGCTCGCTTCGCAGGAAGCTCGTCTCTCTGACGGCGGTATCCGCTACCGCCCTCTTCGTGTTGGGCTCCAGTGGACAAATCGCAAGCGGAGCGGCGGCGAACGAACCAGCCGAACCCCTGTCGCCGAACGTAAGGACCACCCATGCTGAAGGAATTGGGCACACCGAAGCCGTACTGTTGGGCTTTGTGAATGCTCGCGGAGTGGAAACGACCGTTCGATTCGAAATCGGGAGAACGAAGTCATATGGGAGTTCATTTCCACCAGGGCAGCCTGAACACTTCTACGAACGGGACGAACCCGTAGGCGTCGGACAGGCCGTGGATCGCCTTCGGCCCGGGACCACCTATCACTTTCGACTTGTCGCGACGAGTGCGGGTGGGACCAGGTATGGCAAGGACAAGACCTTTAGGACGCGCCTCCGCTAGCGCTATCTGATCAAGGTGGTGATCGGCGAGGTCGGCCAGAGGTTTGCTCGGGAGGTGGATCCAACCCAACCCGCTGTCTTCGCGTTTCGCCGAGAAGGTGCCGCCAGCTCACGGTTGCGGCGGCGCTTGACGAAGCTCGGCTTGCAGGCCTTAAATTCAAAATCTTCTCTACTACAACCTCGAAGATTGGGTCAGCGAACTGATCGCAGGTGCCGATCCGACGTCCTGGGATGCGCACTGCGGACTAGTTGAAGATGGCGGTGCCTATAACGAGCACAAAGCGAAACGGGAAGCTTGGAAAGCTTTTCAAGCGCAATAGTTCTGGTTGGGCACTTGCTCTAAAGCAGCCACGCGCAACTCTCGTATGGACAATTTGCTGTGCAAGACTGAAAGACAAATCCTTGTTATTCAGGAGATCTACTATGCGACGTGCGCTAGGAAGCGCCCTGGCGGTTTTGGTTTTGGTCGGGCTCAGCTTGGCGACTAGCGTAGGGGCCCAGAGGTCTACTGGTCTGACGCGTGGATTTCACCCTGCGTCTTTTCTCTCAGTGGCTAAAGGGGAGGACCACGGTGGCGCTCCGCAGCGGCTTCCGATTCCGCGGGCGGAAACGCTTCCGGCCTATTTCGTGCATGCGACCTATGCTGTTTTGCGGGGAGAGGTGAATGCCCGAGACGGCGTCGCCAACTTTAAATTTCAGTACGGCCGCAGCGCGTCATATGAAACGACGCTCGAAGCCAACGAAGAATTTGTGACGGGCCACCGAAATAGCGAGGTGGCGGAAGCGATCACTAGGCTGAGACCTAATACGACCTATCATTTTCGAATCATTGCGTCTAATCGGTCTGGATTCGTGGTAGGCCGCGACCGTATGTTTACGACTAAACGGCGAGACACTCGTTCTACCTCTCTGACGGCGGTATCCGCTACCGCCGTCATCGTGTTGGGCGCCAGTGGATAGCTTGCGAGCGGAGCGGCAGCGGTACTCATAGGATGGGGCAATCCTCGCGGCTCCTCAACGACCGCTCGGTTCCAAGTCGGAAGAACGAAATCCTACGGACGATGGTTTCCGGCGGGGTCGCCCGAAACACTTTTATTCTGGGTACCACCCCTCGGAAGTCGAAGAGGGGGTCGGCAAGTATCCGAGTTGTGAACGCAACTTTCAGCCGCACCGCGGGTCATCGGATGCGGTGACACTCGGGAGGCCCTCACAGCGCGGTGGGATCGGTTTCTGTTTGGCATTGGCCACGGTGGTCTGCGCGCTCGCGGCGGGGGTGGCCGTCGCCTTTGCCGGGGGCGGGAGCGAAGCGAGGACCTTCGGCGCGGACGGGATCGCGACCCAGCCGCTGAGTGTTCATTACAGGCAGACGTCGTTCTGGGACGTCACGGAGCGGCCGGACGGTGGGCTCATCGCCACGCGGGGCGACCAGGTCGAAACATTCCTTCCCGACGGTACCCCTGACCCCGCGGCACCGCCTCACAAGGTCAAGTCCTCCGGCGACGTTTTCCCGGTCGCGGGCGGCAAGCACCTCGTCCTCGACGGCTCGAAGCTGACCCGACTCGATGCCGACGGCAGCGTCGACGCCAGCTTCGGCGGCACCGGGACGATCCGGGTCGAGAGCTCCGCTAGCGACGTCGCCGAGCTCCCGTCCCGGCGAGATCGTCGTCGTGGGAACCACCTACGGGGGAACCCATGAAGTGTTCGGGGTCGTCGAATTCCAGCTGATCGATCCGGATGGCAACGTCGTTCCCGGCGAAAGCGTCATGCCCGGTGCCGAACACGGCGTCCACCGGCTCTCGGTGCCGTACGTCAACGGAGGGGGCGGGGTGGTCGAAATCACTTCCGCACCCGACGGTGGCGTGCTCGTGGCCGGCGACCCATTCCTGCTCGAGCTGAGGCCCGACGGCTCGCCGAACCCGGGCTTCGGCGACGAGGGCATGGTCAAGAAAGTGCCGTTCATGGTGGGCGCGCGCGTTCTGCCCGACGGCTCGGTCGAGGCGGTCGGCTCGAGTTCAGCTTCTCCCAACTCCCTAAACGAAGACCTCTACGTCCTCCGCCTCACCGCGGCGGGTGCCCCCGACACCGGGTTCGGCAAGGATGGCATCCGGCGCTTCGATCTCGGCGGTGTGGAGGAAGCCCACGCCGCCTTGTGGGGTCCTGACGATTCGGTGGTCGTCGGTGGGTCCGCCCAGCCGCGCGGCTCCTGTTACCGGAGTAAGGACTGCCGGGAAATGCCGATTCTCGCCGCGTTCGATTCGAGCGGAGCGCCCGTGCGGGACTTCGGACGCCGAGGGGTCCTCAGGATGAAACGACTCGCCGGCACCTCGACGCATCTCTACGGCGACGGCGTCCTCGGGCTGACCCGCCGTCGCGACGGCGCGATCGTCGCCGCGGGCGGCACGGGGCCGAAAGCGACGACGGCATTCCTCGCCGCCCTGTCCCCGCGTGGCCGCTTTCTGCGCGGGTTCGGAACCGACGGGGTGGTTCGAGCGCGAGAGCCGCGCCCAGCGAGTCAACTCTTCTCCGGACTAGCTCCCCTGCCCAGGGGCAAGTTGCTCGCCTCCGGGAGAAGTGATGTCGGCATCGCCGAAGACGCCGTCCTCGTCCGCTACGACGCCGACGGGGCGCTCGACCGCACCTTCGGCGCCGGATCCGGCTTCGTCCGCTACGGCCGGGGGCGCTTCATCAACGGCCCCGCGGTCGACAGCTCGCAGCGAGCCCTGATGAGCATCTACGACCCTCCTCGCAGCAAGGTGCTCGAGCTGCGGACGGGGACCGGCTCGCCCGAGCGACGATTCGGCGGCGACGGACTCGTCCGTCTGCCCGAATCCGTGTACCCGGTGGCGCTCGACTTCACCGAGCACGGCGGCGCGGTCGTGGCCGCAACCCGCGATGTCGCCGGCACCGCAGAACCGGGGCTGGTCCTGCGCTACCGCCCGGGCGGAAAGCTCGACCATCGCTTCGGAAAGGGAGGGACCCTCGCGCTCCGCACGCCGGGTGACCTGGAAGTGCGGGTGCGGTCGTTGCTTGCCGGGGTGGGGAAGCCGATCCTCGTCGGCGGCGTCTCCCGCCATCATTTCGCCGTCGCCCGGCTTCTCCCGAACGGGAGTCCCGATCCCGGCTTCGGCACTCGCGGCTGGGACGTGATGAACGTCGCCGGCACGCCCTTCCACCTCGGCGAAGGCGGGCCGGAGGGAGTCGCGATGAGCCGCGCCGGCTCCGGCTTCTACTTCGCCGGAGTTGCCCAGCACGGCGAACGCCACCGGGTCGAACTGTTCCGCTTCGATGCCGACGGTCAGCCGGATCCGTCCTTTGGGAACGACGGCCGCCGCGTAGCCTCGATCTCCGAAGGGGCAGAACCGACCGCGGTCGTGCCGGCGCCGGGGGGCGTGTACGTGGCCCTCGCCCAGGGGGTGAAGCCGCTCATCTTCTTTCCGCTCCACGGGAGGGCGCGGAAGGAGCCGCTCGGTCGACGGGCTCTGTTCGCCTCGGACGTGGTGGCGACGACCTCCGACGGCAAGCTCGTGCTCGGCTGGAACGGCAGCGTGCGAGCCGGGGAAGAATCCGGGTACCACCTGTCGGAGCGCCCGCTCGCCAGTCGCTAGGCCGCCGCGGATAGTGGCCAGGAGCTACCGAGGGCGCGAGAGCGAGCTCTCAGCCAGATGCGAGTCGGGAGCCCGACCTGGTGCCACCGTGACCCGACCTCGACTCCGCGCTCGCTGGCGCGCCAGATGTCGTTGGCGTTCTTATAGGAGCGGTAGAACCCAGGCGATGAACACGGCCGCGCTGACCAACAGACCCAGTCAGCCGAGCCTGTCGACTCGACGCTCGCTCTCGGCCACCGGCGATCTCGTTGAGGCGTTCGAGGCGAGCCTCCGCGAACCGTCCCGACCGCGTGGGCCGTCATTGCGCCCACGCGGTCGGACTCAGGCTCGGGCTAAGGCAGGATGTAGTCGAGAGTGAACTTCGATGGGCCGTTTTCGTTGCTGCTAGTCGACTTCGACGTGAAGGTGCCAACGGCTCCGTTGTATTTGCCCGTACCGCCGGTGATGGCGCCAGTGACACCAGATGCACCGAGGACTTCTTTGCCGCCGGCGCTCAGCGCGAAGGTCCCGCCGGGCGCGACCACGGTGCCGGTGCAGGTGCCCGAGAGGCTGTTGGGCGAGGGGGGCTTTTGAGTGTCGATGCAGATGGCGTGAAGTTCGCCGACGGGCTTCTTTGCGGCGTTCAGGAGCGAGCTCCAGATAGCGGCGCCATTGCCCGGGGAAAAGCCTTCTTTGCCGACCCTTCCGATCGGGGCGAAGCCGCCGCTGTTGCCGCCGGGTTCGGTCAGGGTCAGGGTGCCTTCTTCGCCATGGGTCTTAGAGGAACCACAGCCCGTCACGGCGAGTAGCGCCACGACTACTCCCACTGCAAGTACAACGATCCCAACGCGCTTCATACACCTCTCCCGTCTGTAGAGAACCCCAGACCGCCGCGATTCATATCCGATCTCGGGGAGATGTGTGGTTTGCGACTGAAGCTAGCCACGGCCTAAACGCACGTGTGTGCGGCGTTTCCCCTCTTCGCCTGACTGCGACAGCTTTGGATGCCTAAATGACTTGCTCTGGGGTATAGCTGCGGTCGGACGCGATCGCGCGCCGTGAGGCTCTAGCCTTCAGCACGTGGGCAAAGCTGCGGCATTCCTCTCAGCGGTTCTAATCGGCGGCGCCTTGTTGACCGGGTGCGGCGGAGGCATGGACAACAGCGCTTCCATATCGGTGTCCTCAAAGCTCTCGCCTCCGAAGGAAGCATCGTTTCGTCCCGCGAAGTCGCCTGCGTCATCGACTCTCGTCTTGACGAAGGGGCGCGCCCGGAAAATCAGGGCCGCGGCCCTGCGCAACCGCTTTGTGCGGCAGGTCTCCGCCGGTAGTCAGATCCGCGTCTCCAAGGTCATCCCCTGGGTCTCGGAAGGGGGCAGGGAATTGCTCGGCGGGGTCATCCACCTTTACCTCAGTCCCTCCGTTGAATTCGACAATCAAAAGCTGCCGGCGACGATCTCTCCAAACCAAAAAGCGCCGCCCGGGACGCCCACGCTCTATCGCTACATCCGAATGTCGGCGGCCAACGTAGGCGAGCTCGAAGTCCAGATCAAGCTCGCAAATGGAAGGGCCGTGCGGATCGAACCGGCTGGTGAGGGCTACAAGGTCACCAAGGCGGAACTGATCGGTCCCCCGCCGAAGAGTTCGGCTTATGCGCCGGAACCTGGTTACTAGAGGTCGATCGGGAGTGATCTTTCGTATCGAACTCAACCTCTATCCGTATCGAATCGCTTGTGCTGAGCCGACCTGGAGATGTGCAGTCTGAGGCCAACTGGATCGGCGCAATAAATAACAGTAGGGGCGACCGTCTTACGCTCGATCTGCTAGGAGCCCACCACCTCTGCCATCAGCTCGGAGGCCGCCGCGTCGTTCAGTCCTTCACCATCGAGCCGCCGCCAGGTCCAGAAATCGAGCGCGAGGCCGACGAGGGCGCGTGCCTCGGGGCGGGAGAACCCCGCGGAGAGGCCGGCGGCGAGCTCGTCGAGCATCGGATCCATCGATTGCGCCAGCCAGGCGTCCAGCACCGAAACCGGAGTCCGTTCGCTGAGCAACCGCTGTTGCATCGTCGCGGTTTCGCGGTACCAGCCATAGAAGAGAGCGAGCGCGGTCCGCAGGCGTTCGACCGGGTCATCGAGGGCAAGAGCAGGGCCCAGGTCGGGCAGCGGGTTCTCGCTCAGCCAGTGGGCCGTGCAAGCCGGCAGCAGCACCGCCAGGTCAGGGAAGTGCGCATAGACGGTCGGTCGCCGTACCCCCGCGCGACGGGCGATGTCGGCGACCGTCGTGTTCGCGATGCCGACCTCTTCGTGCAGGGACGAGGCCGCGGCGGCGATCCGATCGCCGGTCTCCCGCTGGGTCTCGGCGCGAGCCTTCAACTCATATTTTCGCCTTTGACTTGACACTCTGTAAAACGATAGTAGGGTCGGCGGTCGTGAATTCCGATCAGCCCAAGGTCGTGGTTCTCGGCGCCCAGGGAGCGCTCGGACGGCTCTGTGCGCCGGCCCTGCGGCGGGTTGGCCTCGACGTGGTCCGCGCCGGACGCCGACCCGAGAGCACAGGCGACTTCCGCCTGATCGACGTTAGGGATGCCGTCGCGGTCGAGCGCGGCTGCGCCGACGCCGACCTGGTGGTCTCGATGGTCAACGACCCGACCCACACAGTCGAGAGGTTCGTCCTCGAGACCGGCGCCGCGATGCTCACCGCGATCGTCGAGCCGCCCCAACGCGCCGAGCTAAAAGCGCTCGGGACGGTGGCGAAGGGGCTGGTCGTCACCGACGTCGGCGTCGGGCCGGGAGTGACCTCCCTGGTCCTCGCTGATCTGCTCGACCGCCATCCCGACGCCGACGAGCTCGAAGGCGCCGGCACCTGGTCGATGACCGAGCCCTATGGGCGCGATACGGTCGAAGTCTTCCTCCACCCGGGACTTACCAACGAGAAACGCCGCCGAACGGCGCTCGTCGAGTTCCCCGAGCCTTTCGGAACTCTGCACTGTCTGGCCTACGACGACGAGGAAACGCAGATTGCCGTCGCCGGCGACCTGGCGCTAAAGCTGCCGGTGCAGTTCTATGGCTACACGCTGGAGGGATGGGCGCGGATACCGGTGAACGCGCTCAACTCCCTCGGGCTGATCTCCAAAGTTCCGCTCTCGTTTCTAACCCTCGGCCTTGAGAAGCGCGCCGCTAGTACGGTCGCCAAGCCGCAGGCACACCTCTGCGCGGTGCGCCGCGACGGAAAGCGTCTGGAGACGCAGGTCGTCTTGGGCAATGGCAATCTCGCGATGAGCGCTGCCGCGATCGCGACCTGCGCAAAGGTGCTGCTCGACCGCAGGGCCGAGGGAGACTCGTTGAGCGGCGTCCGCGGAGTCGAGGACGTCTTCAGGCTCTCCGAAGTGAGGGGCGGCTTCGAAGAGCAAGGCATCCGCATCGAGGCAATGGGTTAGAGGTGATTCCCGCCGGCCTTCGCTTGGAAGGGATATCCATCCACCCATTGTTGTTCCTCGGTGGCCTCAATGAAAGGGTTCGCCCGATGAAGCAGAGCCGTGCGCTTAACAGCCTGATCGTGAGCCGAATGGCCTTCGGCGTTTCGATCTGGGCGCTCCCCGGTCCCGTCGGCAAGGCCTTCGGGGTCGACATGACCCGCGATCCACTTGCGATCTACCTCTCGCGGTTGATGGGTGCCCGGGATGTTGCGCTCGCCTGGGAGCTTCACGTGAGCGAGGGAGACGCCCAGCGCAAGTGGTTGATCGCCTGCATGGTCTGCGACGCCGCCGACACGGCGGCTGCCATCGCCGCTGGGCGCAAGGGCCTGTCGAAGTTCACAACCGCCATGCTGCTTGCGGCGTCACTGGGGCCAATGGTCCGCGGTGCGATGGTCTTGCGCGAGCAGTAGGGATACGCCCTCTCAATTTGCTTCCTTTGGTGTCAGTGGGCCGCTCGGTCAAGGTGGGTCGAGATTGCCTACCGCTTGACGACGGTACTCACGTAGAAGAGCCCGAAGAGGAAGCGCTTGGTCTGAACCGGGCCGTAGGCGGCCAGGTCGCTCCAGGGATCGGAGTAGGGATCACCGGGGG
>DATBXZ010000149.1:0-11671 GCA_036513995.1 Solirubrobacterales bacterium
TCGCGCTGCGCTACCGCCGGCCCCGCGAGGCGATGCTCTCGACCTTCGCCGCCCACCCGGAGCGAATCCCGGTTGACGCCGGCCGCGAGCTGGTCCTCGGCTGGATCGACTCCAACGGCTACGACGGCGCCAACCGGGCGATGCGAACCCACATCTTCGAGCCCGCGGGCTACCCGGAAGACGTGCCGGTGACGATCGCCTGGGGCGAACTCGACCGCCTGGTCGGGCCGCCCAAGTCCGGGCGCCGCCCCACCGGCGCCCGCTTCCTCGTCCTCCCCGGCGTCGGCCACACGCCGATGTGGGACGACCCCGAGCTGGTCGCTCGCACCCTGCTCGAGGGTTCGCGGATATCCTCACCCGCGTGATCGTCGAGAGGACCGAGAACCCGATCTGGCTGTCCAACGCCTACCTGGTCGCCGACCCGGAGGCCGGCACCGGTGTGCTGATCGACGGCAACGACGAACTGGGGCCGCTGCTGGAGCGGATCGAGCGCGACGGGATCGGCATCACCCACATCCTCGTCACCCACCCGCACGGCGACCACGTCGCCGGCCTCGCCGAGGCCCGCAAGGCGCTCGGCAACCCGCCGCTGGTCGCCCACGAGGCGACCGCCGCCGAGCTCGACGAAGAGGTCGAGGTGACGCTCGCCGACGGCGAGAAGCTGCAGGCCGGCAGCTTCGAGATCGAGGCTCTCTACACGCCGGGGCACGCCGCCGGCCACCTCGCCTTCCTCGTCGACGGCAGCGACGTCTTCACCGCCGACGTCCTCTTCAAGGGCACGGTCGGCGGCACGATGGCGCCCGGCGCCAGCGGCTTCGACGACCTCAAGTCCTCGGTGATGCGGCTGATGGAGCTGCCGCCGGCGACCCTCGTCCACCCCGGCCACCGGGAGCCGACGACGATCGGCGCCGAGTGGGAGGAGAACCCCTTCGTGCGGATCTGGCGCGGCCTCGACTCGACCGGCGAGGAGAGGGTCACGGTCTGGGGCCGCGAGGCGACGCTGAAACTCTGGGCGCCCGACTACGACGGCGGCAACAAGGCCTGGATCGTCTTCGGCGACAGCAACGAAGAAGCGATCGTCGGCGGTTCCCAGGTCGAGCGCGGCTGACGCGTCGGCGGCGCCGCAAGCTGCCGAGGCGGGGGCCCGTTGTTATGACAAACCCCTCCCGGGAGAGTCTCGATGCTCGCGAACGAAATCCAGGAATTCTTCTTCAACTGGTACCCCGTCTTCGGGGTCATCTTCTCGGGCTGCCTGGTCTTCATCTTCCTCAAACTGCTGCGCAGCACGATGGGCACGACCAAGCCGGAAACGGTCAAGGCGAGCCGGACCGAGCCGGTGCTGTGGGAGGAGGTCCAGGGCGTCGACGCCGCCAAGGACGAGCTGATGGACGTAGCCGAGTGGCTACGCGAACCGGACCGCTTCGCCGCCCTCGGAGCGCAGCCCCCACGCGGGGTGCTGCTGTTCGGCCCCCCCGGCACCGGCAAGACGATGCTGGCGCGGGCGGTCGCGGCCCAGGCCGGCGTCGACTTCTTCGCCGCCTCCGGCTCCAGCTTCGTGGAGATGTTCGTCGGCCGCGGCGCCGCGCGCATCCGCCGCCTCTTCAAGGAGGCGCGCAAGTCCGGGCGCGCGGTGATCTTCATCGACGAGCTCGATGCGATCGGCGGCTCCCGCAGCGGCGGTGGCGGCGACGGCGGCTCCAGCGAGCGCGAGCAGGCGCTGAACCAGCTGCTGGTCGAGCTCGACGGCTTCGAGCGCGACCCCGGCACGGTGATCGTGATCGCCGCCTCCAACTACGTCGACAAGCTCGACAAGGCACTGCTGCGGCCGGGGCGCTTCGATCGCCAGGTGCTGGTCGCGCCGCCGGACCGCGACGGGCGCGAGGCGATCCTCCGCAGCCACGCCCAGGGCAAGCCGCTGGCCGCCGACCTCGACCTCACCGACGTCGCCCGCAAGACCACCGGGATGACCGGGGCCCAGCTCGCCAACGCGCTCAACGAGGCCGCGATCATCGCCGGCCGCGCCGGCCGCGCCGCGACCGGGCGCGAGGATCTCGACGAGGCGCTGCTGCGCCAGTCGGTCGGCTCCCAGCAGGCGCGCCGGCTCAGCCTCAAGGAGCGGCGGATCGTCGCCTACCACGAGGCCGGCCACGCGCTCTGCCGCAAGCTGCTCGGGCTCGACCCGCCGGAGATCCTCAGCATCGTCCCGCGCGGCCCGGCCCTGGGCTTCGTCGGCCACTCGCCGCAGGAGGACAGCTACATGAAGTCGCGCGACGAGCTGCTGGACGAGGTGGTGACGCTGCTCGGCGGGCGCGCCGCCGAGGAGGAGGTGTTCGGCGAGTCCTACTCGGGCGCGGTCGACGACCTCAACCGGGTGCACCTGGTCTGCAAGCAGATGGTCGGCGAGTTCGGGATGGGAGTCGCGCTCGACCACGACGGGCCGCCGCCGATCGCGCTGCCGACCGGCGACTACGCGATCTCCGACCAGACGCGACGCGACGTCGACCTCGCCGCGATGACGCTGGCCCGGGAGGCCTACCGGCGGGCGCGGGCGCTGCTGGGCGCCAACCGCACCTGCCTCGACGACCTCGCGGCCAAGGCGCTCGAGCACGAGACGCTGACCCGTGAGGAACTCGACGAGATCTTCGCCGCCCACGACCTGCGCGAGCTGGTCGAGCCGCGTGGCTCCGGAGCGGCCCTGGTCGCGATGGCACGCGAACGGCGCGGGTAGCATCGTCGGCCAGAGGGCCGATGCAGAGTGACGACACCCACTACTTCCCGCCCGGGCGCTCGCTGGCCCGCCGCGTGCACGGCGAGCGCTCGGTTGGCCTCCTCTACGGCCAGCGGGCGCTGCTGATCGGAGCGCTGGAGCCGCTCACCTACACCGGCACGATGGTCAGCACGAAGTCGGGCGCGTGGCCGTTCACGCGCCTCGCCCGTACCGCCAAGATCCAGGAGACGGTCTTCCTCGGGACCCGCGCCGAAGCCGACAGAGCGCTCGCCGCGGTGCACCGCCTGCACGAGCGGGTCAAGGGCTCGCTGCCGGAGGCCGCCGGCGCCCACCCCGCCGGCGCCACCTACTCCGCCTTCGACCCGGAGCTGATGCTGTGGACGCTGGCGGTGATCGCCGACTCCGGCCGGGCGATGTACGAAGCGATGGTGCGGCCGCTGAGCGAGGCCGAGCGCGAGGCGCTCTGGCAGGACTACGTCCGCTTCGGCGAGCTGTTCGGGCTGCCGGCCAGCGAGGTCCCCGGCAGCTACCGCGAGTTCCACGCCTGGTTCGAGGGACGGCTGGCCTCGCCCGACCTGCACGCGACCGCGCACGCGCTGGAGATGGCGCCGCTGGTCGCCTTCGAGCAGCCGGTGCCGGCGGCGGCGCGCGGCAACCTCGCCGCCCAGAGCCTGGTCATCAAGGGGACGCTGCCGCCGCGGGTGCGGGAGATCTTCGGGATCCGCTGGACCCGCGCCCACGAAGTCGCCTTTCGCTCGCTCACGGCGAGCCACCGCCGCGCCCGGCCCGCCTTCCCGCGGCGGCTGCGCCGCGGCCGCAACGACGTCTTCTTCGACGTCGTCAGCAAGGGCGAGCACCTGCGCGGCGGCACCGTCACCCCGGAGCTGTCCGCGGGAACCAGCTGAGCCCGCTGCTCGAACTGCTCGCAGTGGCGGCGGCGGGGGCCGCGGCGGGGGCGTCGAATGCCCTCGCGGGCGCCGGCTCGCTGATCACCTTCCCGACCCTGATCGCGCTCGGGGTGCCGCCGCTCGCGGCCAACGTGACCAGCACCGTCGGCCTCATCCCCGGCGCCGTCGGTGGCGCGATCGGCTACGCCGACCTGATCGGGGAGCAGCGCCAGCGCGTCGTCCGCCTGGCGCTGCCGACGTTGCTCGGCGCCGCCGCCGGCACGGCGCTGTTGCTGATCACCTCCAACAACACCTTCGAGGCGATCGTCCCGGTCCTCGTCGCCGGCTCCTGCCTGCTGCTGCTCTTCCAGCCGCGCCTGACCGCGCGGATCGCCCACGCCGGCGACGAGCACTCGCCCTTCCTCATCGGCGGCCTGCTCTTCTCCGGCGCCTACGCCGCCTACTTCGGCTCCGCCGTCGGCATCCTGCTGCTGGGCCTGCTCGGCCTCTTCGTCGCCGACTCGATGCAGCGCCTGAACGGCCTGAAGATCCTCCTCGCCGGCATCGCCAACCTGCTCGCCGCGGTCGCCTACGCCTTCCTCGCCGCGGTCGACTGGCGCTTCGCCGTCTGCCTGATGGTCTCCTCGCTGGTCGGCGGCCGGCTCGGCGCCAACCTGGCCCGGCGGGTCTCCGGCGACACCCTGCGAGTCGCGATCGCGCTGATCGGCCTGGTCGTCGCCGCGGTGCTGGCCTGGCGCGCGTTTGGTTGACGCGGGCGGCGAGGGGTAGCCTGCCGACAAGATGAAGCCACGTAAGCCACGCACGCGCATCGCGATCCCGATCGTTCTGCTGGCGCTGGCCCTGCTCGTTCCGGCGGCCGCGCAGGCGGCGATCGAACGGACCGTCTCGGTGAGCGCCGAAGCGACCCTGAAGGTGCCGAACGACAGCGCCAGCCTCGGCTTCTCGGTCAGCCGCGAACGGCGCAGCCGCGGCGCGGCGCTGCGGGCGGTCTCGGGCGGGCTGCGCGGGGTCATCGCCACGGTCCAGAGCACTCCCGGGGTGGGAGCGGGCGACGTCACCACCGGCCGGATCTCAGTCCGCAAGTCCCTCCGCGGCAAGCGGGTCGTCTACCGCGCCGCCGAGGGCATCGGCGTCACCCTGCACCAGCCCGACAAGGCCGGGGAACTGGTCAGCGCCGCGATCGCCGCCGGCGCGACCGGGGTCAGCGGCCCCAGCTTCTTCGTCGGCGACACCGAAGCCGCCTTCGCCGGCGCCCTCACCGCCGCCTTCGACAAGGCCAAGGGACAGGCGGCCGCGCTCGCCGCCCGGGCGGGCGGGACGCTGGGCCCGGCGCTGACGATCGACGAAGGCGAAGGGGCGACGATTACGCCGGAGCTCCAGGGCACGGCCAAGGCCGCTCCCGCCCAGGGCTGCGGAGTGACGAAGGCGAGCCCAAGCTCAGCGCCGGTCAAGGAGGCGGCGGCGCGTTGCACGACCGCGCCGCCGCCGACCCAACCCGGCACCTCGACGGTAACCGCGACGGTCCACGTCGTCTTCGCCCTGCAGTAGGGCGAGACCCCCTAGACCCGCGAAGCTCCCCTCCCGCGCAACCACGGCAGGAGCAGCAGCACCAAGCCGATAACGATGCAGATGATCCCCAGCGCGTAGTTGACGACCACGGCGAGGAGGATCCCGATCACGATGAGTAGCAGTGCTAGTGGCATGCCCCGGAGCTACCCCGCGAAAAGATCGACAAACCCGACCGGTCGATGGGCGGTACTGGGCTCGAACCAGTGACCCCTTCCTTGTAAGGGAAGTGCTCTCCCAACTGAGCTAACCGCCCGGGCCAACGACCCGCCTGATTATGAACGAGGCTTGAACCATCGCCAACCGCGTCCCGTACTCCCATGCGATGGCAACGACTCCCGGCACTCGATTTGGTTGGCGGAAGCTCGCGGTGCTGCTCGCCGTCCTCGCCTTCGGACTGGCGCTGGCCGGACTGAGGGGAGAGGTCGGCACGGCGCGGGCGAGCAGGGCGGCGACGGTGGTCATCGACCACTTCGCCTTCCACCCGCCGACGCTGAGGGTCGCGAGGGGGACCAAGGTCACCTTCTCCAACACCAGCGCCGTCACCCACACGGCGACCAGCGGCGGCAACTTCGACACCGGCCGGATCAAGCCCGGTACCTCGGCCAGCGTCCGCTTCACCCAGCGGGGAACCTTCGCCTACCACTGCGAAATCCACCCCCTGATGCACGGCAAGATCGTCGTCGAATAGCCTCGGCCGAGATGGACACGCCGACCCTCTGGCGCGCGGCGCTGGTGCAACTCCTCGCCGTCGCCGTGCTCTCGATCGTCCTCGGCCTCGCCCTCCCGCACGACTTCTTCGTCGATTGGGGCTGGATCGCCGGACCCGGCGCCTGGATGCTCTGCGCCGCCTTCACCGCCCGGGTGCTCGGCCTGCCGCTGGTCCCGGCCCTTGTCGGCGCCGTGCTCGCCGGGCTCCCCAGCCTGGTCGCCGTCCTCGTCGATCTGCACTGGGCGGGCGCCGTCCTCGCCGTCGCCCTCTTCGCTCTCTGGTGCGCGCGGCTGCGATCGAGAAATACCAAGATTTCTCTTACATGAACTAAAGTCTACGTTCACTCAAGATTTTCGCGCGTTCGGACGATCTTCGTAAGGTCAGCCACCGATTTGGCTCCCTGGAGCCGAAAAGAGGTTCAGATGAGCAACCGAACGAAGATCTTGCGCACGCTCGCCGTGCTGGGCGTGCTCGCCTGCATCGCCGGGGCGGGCGTCTTCTCCGCCTTCTCGAGCCAGACGGACAACCCCGGCAACGTGGTCACCGCCGGCACCGTGACGCTGGCCGACAACGACGCGGGGTCCGCCCTCTACGCCCTCACCGCGGCGAAACCGGGCGATAGCCAGCAGTCCTGCATCAAAGTCACCTACAGCGGCTCCCTCAACGCCAACGTACGGATCTACACGCCGAGCACGATCGGCGAACTCGGGCCGAACGTCACCCTCAAAATCGAGCCGGGGACCCAGACGACGCCGTCGTTCCCCAGCTGCACCGGCTTCACGCCGGACTCGGGCGGAGCGCTGTTCGAAGGCACGCTGTCGGCCTTCGCCAGCGAACACAACAGCTTCGCGACCGGGATCGTCGACTACCCCGGCACCTCCGCGACCAAATGGGTGACCAACGACGCGGTCATCTACCGGGTGACGGCGACGCTCTCGGCCAGCGCTCCCGAATCGGCGCAGGGCAAGACGACCGGCTCGCACATCATCCGCTGGGAGGCACAGAACCAGTAGGGGCGCGATCCACCGGGACGGGACGAGCCATGACCGCTCAGACCTCTCCCACGATCCCCCGTCAGATCGCTCGCGGCCTCGGCTGGTCGGCCCTGGCGGTGGCCGTCCTGCTGGTGGCGGCGATCGCCCTGCCGCTGGCCTTCGGCGACCGCCCGTACACGGTGCTGACCGGCAGCATGGAACCGACGATCGCCGCCGGCGACGTGGTCATCGACGAACGGATCTCCCCCACCGCGGCCCAGGTCGGGGACATCGTCACCTTCCGCGATCCCGAAGACCAGAGCCGCCTGATCACCCACCGGGTGCGGAGGATTCGCCGCCAGGGCTCGCACCTGTGGTTCCTCACCCGGGGCGACGCCAACAACACCTTCGAGCACTGGCGGATCGCGGCCGGCGGCGAGCTCGGCCGCGTCGTCTACACCGTGCCCTGGGTCGGCCACCTCGCCGTCGTCACCCGCACGCCGCTCGGCCTGGTGCTGCTCCTGGGCGTGCCGCTGCTGCTCCTGGGCCTCGATGAGCTGGCGCGGATCTGGCGGCCGGCGGAGAGGGTGACGTGAGGCCGCGGTCGCTGAAGGCAGGGCTCGCCGCGGCGGCGATCGCGGTGGCGGTGCTGGTGGCGGTACCGGTCGCCTTCGCCGCCTTCTCCTCGAGCACCGAAAACAGCGGCGACATCGTCGTCGCGGCGAACGACTTCCGGGCGCCGCAGGTGACCGCCGGCGTGCTCGGCAAGAGCGTGGGAGGGGCAACGGGCTTCGTCAAGCAGGGCGGCGAATACTTCGTCTACGCCAACGTGGCCGCCGACACGGGCAACCCGGCCAGCGGCATCGCCAGCGTGCGGGCCGACGTCTCCAGCGTCACCACCGGCGCGACTGCGGTAACGCTCACGGCGGGCTCCTTCAGCGCCGGCGGCGTCTCCTACGGCTACCGCAGTGCCGCCCTCGGCGCCAACGCCGTCCTCACGGCGGGCGCCAAGAGCTTCACCGTGACCGCGACCGACAACGCCGGCAACGCCAACGCCTTCGCCGGCTCGGTGACGATCGACAACACGGCGCCACTGGCCGGCGACGTGCAGACGACCAACGTCGCCGGCGGCACCAACGGCCTCGCCGAGCTCGGCGACACGCTCGTCCTCAGCTTCAGCGAGCCGGTCGAGCCGGAATCGATCCTGGCCGGCTGGAGCGGCGCGGGGACGAACGTGACGGTGCGAATCGTCGACAACAGCCTGCTCGGGCTCGGGCTCGGCGACGACGTCGTCCAGATCTTCAACGCCGGCAACACGGCGGCGCTGCCGCTCGGCTCGGTCGACCTCGGGCGCAGCGACTACGTCAGCGGCCTGGTCGGGGGCGTCGTCAAGTTCGGCGCCGGCGGCACCCGGTCGACGATGACGATGAGCGGCAACACGATCACGGTCGTGCTCGGCACCTACGAAGGGGAAGGGCTGCTCGGTTCGAACCGGATGACGGCGGGAGGGACGGGCACGGCCGTCTGGACCCCGGTCGCGACGCCATACGACCGCGCCGCGAACGCGATGTCGACGGCGACCGCGACCGAGTCCGGCCCGGCCGACAAGGAGTTCTGAGGTGCGGGCGCTGTCCGTACTCGTCTTCCTCGCCCTGGCGGGCAGCGCCACGGCCGCGGTGCTCGCGGGGGGCGGGCGGTCAAGCGCACGGGCGAGCGCGATCGCCGCCGGAGGCAGCTTCGGCTTCGCCAACTCCAGCGACGGCATGCCGATCTTCAGCGCGACCGAAATCGCCCCCGGCGACAGCGTCAGCGGCACGGTCGAGATCGCCGACACCGGCACCGAGCCGGGCCAACTGACCCTGGCCCAGCGCGACGTCACCGACGCTCCCGGCCCCGGCGGCGGCGAGCTCTCGAAACGACTGACGCTGCGGGTTACCGACGTCACCGCCCCGGCGAGCCCGGTCACCGTCTACGCCGGCCCCCTGGCGCCGATGCCGGCCCAGCCGGCCGGCGAGCTCGAGCCGGGCGCCACCCGCACCTACGAATTCGTCGCGACGTTGCCCGCGGGCGCGAGCACTCAGAACGACGTCCAGGGAGCCAGCACCAGCGTCGCCTACTCGTGGACTGCCGGCGAAGTCGTGGCCGGCCCGAGCCCGGGGCCAACGCCGAACCCCACTCCCTCGCCGGAACCCTCGCCGTCGAGCTCGCCCCCCGGTCCCGCCGGCTCAGCCCCCGCGCCCGCGGACCTGCGGCTGGCGATAACCCGGGTGCGGCGGACGATCCATCACGGCCGCCTGCTCGTACTGGCCCACTGCGACCGGGCCTGCGCGATCTCCGCCCGCGGCCGGCTGCGGGTGCGGAGCGCCTCCGGGCGCCGCCGCGTAAAACTCAGCCTCGTCGCCCGCCCACCGCGCTTCGCGGCGGGAACTCAGCGGCTCTCGATTCGCGTTCCCCGCCACCTCCGCCACTGGCTGCGGACCCATCCCGAGCTACCGCCCGCGCGGGGGCGACTCGTGCTCGTGGCCCGCGATCCCGCCGGAGAGCTGGCGAGGGCAGAACGGGCGCTGCGGCTACGTCATCGGCGCCACGCTGGACGCTGACGAATTCCTCGAGCGAGGCGCGGCCGATGTGCGCGCAGGAGCCGACGATCAGCAGCAGGAGCCCCGACCCCGTCTCGCCGGCCAGCAGCATCACCAGCGCCGTGAACATCAGCAGGTAGAAGCCCAACGCCAGCCCTTCGGCGATCTCCTCCAGCCTGTCCAGGTCGATTCCAGCCATGGCCCACCACTTCGCCGGCCGCACCCGCTTCCCTGCGGCGTGGGGCCAGCCCCGCAGGCTGGCCCCGTGTCCTCTAGCCCTGTGCCGGAGCGGGCTCGGGCTCGCGCGCCTCGGGCAGCCAGCGCAGACTTCGCGGTAGGTACCAGTTGCGCTCGCCCAGCAACTTCATCGCCGCCGGCAAGAGGACGCCGCGGACGATGGTGGCGTCGATCAGGACGGCGACAGCCAGGCCGACGCCCATCTCCTTCATGTCGATCACGCTGAGGGTGGCGAAGATCGAGAAGACCGCCACCATCACCACCGCGGCGCTGGTCACCGTCCCCGCCGTGGCGGCGATGCCCTGGCGCACCGCGTCGTCCGTGCTGAGACCCCGGTCGACTCCCTCGCGGACCCGGCTGAGGATCAGCACGTGATAGTCCATCGAGAGGCCGAACAGGATCACGAACAGGAACAGCGGCAGCCAGGAGCTGATGCCCCCGTTGGAGTGGAAGCCGAGCAGCGACTCCCCCAGGCCCTGCTGGAACACCAGCACCAGCACTCCGTAGGCCGCGCCCACCGAGAGCAGGTTGAGGACGATCGCCTTGATCGGGACGACGATCGACCGGAACGTGACCAGCAGCAACAGGAAGGCGAAGCCGAGGACGAAGCCAAAGACCAGGGGCAGGCTCTTGGCCAGCTGGTCGTTGAAGTCCCGCGACTGCGCCGCAGCGCCGGTCACGTCCACCTGGGCGCCCCCGACAGCGGCGAACGCCGCCGGCACCAGCTGCTGGCGCACCTGCTCCATCGCCCGCGTCGCCGCGGCATCGCTGCCACGGCCGACCGTGGGGATGTCGATCGCCGCGACGGTGCCGTCGGCGCTCGCTTCGACGCTGACCGGGCCGGCGGCGAAATCGCTTGCCGTCGCGTCGTGACGCAGCCGGTCGATCGCCCCGGCCACCGGGCCGGAGGTGACGTCGTCGGCCTGGACCACCACGGTCGCGCTCGCCGCTTCGCCCGGGAAGGCGGCGGTGACGTGATCGTAGGTCTGGACCACGGGGATGCTGCGGGGCAGGTCGTCGGCCCCGCTGACCACGGTGTGCATCGTGAATGCCGGGATCGCGAGGGCGATCAGCAGCCCGGCCGAGGCGACGAGCGAGAGCACCGGGCGGCGCATCACCCGCTCCACGATCGAGCCCCAGACCGAGCGGCCGCGGCGCTGCTCGCGCAGCCGTCCCAGGAAGGGGATGCGGCCGCGCTCGACCCTGTCGCCCAGCTTCGAGAGCACCGCCGGCAGCACCGTCAGCGAGGCGAACATCGCCACCGCGACGACGGTCATCGTCCCCACCGCGAACGAGGTGAAGGTGGGGTCGCCGCTGAGCAGCATCCCCGCCATCGCCGTGATCACGGTCAGGCCGGAGACCAGGACCGCACGGCCCGAGGTCGCCGCCGCCGCGTCCAGCGCCGCCGACTCGCTGCGCCCGGCCCGGCGCTCCTCGCGCTCGCGGCGGAGGTAGAACAGCGAGTAGTCGACGCCGACCGCGAGGCCGACCAGGACCACCACCGAGGAGACGTTGGGGTCCATCGGCACCAGCTGACTGGGCAGTGCCAGGAGGCCCATCGTCGCGACCACCGCGGAGGTGGCGATCAGCAGCGGCACCAGCGCCGCCACCAGGGCGCCGAAGGCGACCAGGAGGATCAGCAGGGTCACCGGCAGTGAGGTCTTCTCGGCCTTACTGAGGTCTTCTTCGAAGGCGGATTCGACCGCCTTGCTGGCGCTGGCGTCGCCGAACTGTTCGACCCGCATTTCCGGATGGGCCCTCTGGACCGCGGCGGTCGCGGCGAGGCTGGCGTCGACGCGTTCCTGCGCCTGTTCGTCGTCGCCGGGGATGGTGAATTCGACCAGGGCCGAGTGACCGTCTGGGGAGACCTGGCCGCCGCCGTCCGCCGGCGAGCTGACCCGGGCCACCGACGGCAGCCGCTCGAGCTTGCGCGTCGCTTCGGCGACCGCCGCCCGGAACGGCGGGTC
>DATBXZ010000150.1:0-15552 GCA_036513995.1 Solirubrobacterales bacterium
TTGCTCTTGCCGGAGCCATTCGGCCCGACGATCACGCTGACGCCGGGCGAGAACTCGAGGCCCACCCGCTCGGGGAACGACTTGAACCCCTTCATCGTGATCGATTTCAGATACATGCTTTCCTCACCTCGGCGCTGCCTAGGCTCGCGGTTGAGTCGGACGCGACGCTCGCCACCGGCCTAGCCCCCGAGCCGCTTCAGGGCCTGCTCGGCCGCGACCTGCTCGGCCGCCTTCTTACTGCGCCCCGTGCCCGCGCCGACCCGCTTGGCATCGACGAGCGCCTCGACCTCGAAGGTGCGGCGGTGCGGCGGGCCGGTGGCCTCCACGACCTCGTAGCTTACGCGCGCCCCGCGGCGGGCAAGCAGCTCCTGCAGAGCGGACTTGAAGTCGATCCGGGTCTCGGAGGCGTGCGCGATCCGCGGCTCGAAGGCGGCCGCGACGGCCACCGCCGTGCGCTCGAAGCCGAAGGCGAGGAAGCAGGCCCCGATCAGCGCCTCGGTCGCCTCCGGCAGCGGCCGCTCGCCGTCGAGCAGGACCTCGGCCGGGATCGCTCCGGCGGCCTCCGCGGGCTCGTTCCCACGCAGCATCTCCGGCACGCCCAGCTGCCGTCCCACCTCCGCGCAGGAGACGCCGCTGACCGCCTGGTTGTGGATCTTGGTCAGGCCACCCGCGGCGACCTCCTCGAAGCGGGCGAAGACGTCGGTGGCGACGGCAAGGCCGAGGACGCTGTCGCCGAGGAAGGCGAGGCGCTCGAAGGAGTCGACCCGGCGCTCGGTCCAGGAGGAGTGGGTAAGCGCCTGCTCGCGCAGCTCGGGCGGGAGCTCGCCGATCAGGGCCGAAAGCGCCGCGACCGCCGGCTCGGGATCCACCGCCACCGATCAGGCCGGCGCGTGCTCGACCACGAAGCCGACGGCGTCGCCGACGGTCTCGATCCGCGAAGCCTGCTCCTCGGAGACGCTGACGCCGTAGCGGTCCTCCAGCTCCATCACCAGCTCGTAGAGGTCGAGCGAGTCGGCGTCGAGATCCTGCTTGAAGCGGGTCCCCTCGTCGATCTTCTCGATTTCGACCTCCAGCTCCTCGGCCAGGTGCTCGCGGACCAGGGTCAGGACTTCCTCGCGCTTCATCCCGTCCTTCCTATCACGCGTCCCCCTCCGCCGCGAGCGCGCCGCGGCCGGCGCCACCCTCGCGCAGCAGCGCCGCCGTGCGACCGACCGCGTCGACGTCGGCGCAGCGCGCCGCCAGGCGGATCGCGTTGGCGATGCCGTCGGCGCCGGAGCTGCCGTGGCCGACGACGGCGATGCCGCGCAGCCCGAGCAGGATCGCGCCGCCGGTGGTGTCGGGGTGCAGCTCGCGGCGCAGGCCACCGAGCGCAGGCTTCAGCAACAGCCCGCCGACCATCGAGACCGGGTTGGAGCGGGCGGCATCGCCGACGGCCCCGGCGACGGTCTTCGCCGTCCCCTCCATCAGCTTCAGGGCGATGTTGCCGGTGAAGCCGTCGGTGACGACGACGTCGACCGCGGCGGCCGGCAGGTCGCGCCCCTCGACGTTGCCGGCGAACGCGATCCGCGGGGCGCCAGAGAGCAGGCGGTGAGCCTCGACGACCTCCTCGCGCCCCTTGCCGGACTCCTCGCCGACCGTGAGCAGGCCGACGCTCGGGTCCTCGACCTCGAGCACGGCGGCGCTGAAGGCGGCGCCGAGGAAGGCGAACTGGACCAGGTGCTGGGCGCGGACCTCGACGTTGGCGCCGACGTCGAGGAAGAGCACCGGCTTGCCCGGGATCGGCACCCGCACAGCCAACGCCGGCCGCTGCACACCCTTGAGGCGCCGCAGGCCGAAGGTCGCCGCCGCCAGCGTCGCCCCGGTCGAGCCGCAGCTGACCATCGCGTCGGCGGCATCGTCGGCGACCTCACGGGCGGCGCGCACCACCGAGGCCTCGGACTTGGCCCGGACGGCGGGAACCGGGTCCTCCTCGTTGCCGATCCACTCCCTGGTCTCGACCACTTCCACCCCCTCGACCCCGTCGAGGCCGAGGCTGCGCTCGGGGCCGAAGACGCGCACGCCGATGCCGTCGGCCGCCGCCAACCGGGCGCCCTCGGCGAGGACGTCGAAGCCCTGCTCAGCGCCGTACCCGTCGAGGGCAACGGTGACGCCGCGGCCGAAGGCCACGGCTACTCGGAGTCGGAGGCGGTCGCCGGGGCCTCGGCGACTTTGTGAGAGATGACCTCACGCCCGGCGTAGGTCCCGCAGGTGGGACAGACGCGGTGCGGCAGGCGCGGGCTGTGGCAACGCGGGCAGCTGTTGAGGCGGGCCTTGCCGGCCTTGTGGTTGGCGCGCCGCTTGTCGCGGCGGGCGCTGGAAGTTCTCTTCTTCGGGACGGCCATCGGTCGCGGGATGGTAGCCGGTTCGGTGGGCCCGTGGCCGCAGCGTGCGCTCAGTAGGTGGCGGCGACCACGGCCAGGTCCCCCTGCTGCCAGGCGACCTCGCCTCCGCACCACTCGACCAGGTCGGACAGCTGGCTGCCGGCGAAGACGTCGCCGATCACCAGCGAGCGGGCCTGGCCCTTCACCTGACGGCAGAGGTTCCGCCTCTGCTCGTCGCTCAGCTGGTTGACCGAGAGCACCGAGATGACCAGGTCCCAGGGGCCGTCGGGGAGCGGGTCCTCCATGCGGGCGAGCTGGACGTCGTCGTAGGTCTTGCGGGCACGGAAGACCATGTCGGGGCTGGCGTCGAGGCCGACGACCCAGGCATCGGGGTGGGCCTCGATCAGGCGCCGGGTCGTCTCCCCCGTCCCCATCCCCAGCTCGAGCACGCGCTCGGGCCCGAACGGGATCGCCGCCACGGCCTGGTCCTGGAGATCGTCGTAGCCGGGAACCTCGGCACGGATCCGCTCCAGGTAAACCTCGGGTGTCCAGTCGAATTGACCCATCTCGTAACCTCGCTATGAGGGAGCTCATCGTAAGCCCGTACCCAGCGGAGGTTCGCTTATGTCCCAACTGCGCACGACGATCATCGACCTCTCGCGACTCTCGCTGGCCCACGGCGAGGGCAGGCGGATCGAGGTCCCGGTCGAGCTCGACCCCTTTGAGCTCGGCGGCCAGACCTATCTGGCGAATCCGGTATCGCCGACCGTGCGGCTCGAGGTCTCCCGCCCCAGCGGCGGCTTCGCCTTCCGTCTCCAGTTCCCGGTCCACCTCGAAGGGCCGTGCATGCGCTGCCTCGAGCCCGGCTCGCTCGACCTCGAGGTCGAGTCGCGCGAGGTCGACCAGTCCCAGACCGACGACGAGGAGCTGCGCAGCCCCTACGTCGAGGACGACGAGCTCGACATCGGCCGCTGGGCACACGACGCCACCTTGCTCGCCCTCCCCTCTCGCTTCCTCTGCCGCCCCGAGTGCGCCGGCCTCTGCCCCGTCTGCGGTGCCTCCCTCAACGACGCCGACCCGGCCGACCACGAACACGAGCAGGCGACGGACCCACGCTGGGCGGCGCTGAAGGACCTGAAGCTCGAATGACGAGCGGCTAGGGCTGCTCTAGCTCAGCGGCCGGCTCTTCGTCGCGGCCGGCCAGCCGGTCGCGACCGCGCTGCACGGCGGCGAGGAACTTCTGCAAGTTGACTTCGAGGGTGTTGAGGATCTCGTCGGCGTAGTCCTCGGCGCCGAGGCGGATTTCGCGCTCGCGGGTGCGGGCGTCCTCGACGATCTCGTCGGCGGCACGCTCGGCCTGCTTGGTGACCTCCTCGTCGGAGATCAGGCGGGCCTGCTGCTCGCGCGCCTCGCGGACGATCCGCTCCGCCTCGCGTTTGGCCTCGGCCAGCATCTCCTGGCGCTCCTTGACGATCCAGCGCGCCTGCTTGATCTCCTCGGGGATCGTCGCCCGCATCTGATCGAGGAGGTCGTAGATCTCCTCGCGATCCACACGCACCTGATCCGTCAGCGGGACGGGTCGGGCGTTGTGGACGACGTCGTCCAGCTTGTCTATGAGAACGAGAACGTCCATTTGCAGGTCGTAAGCCTACGTGTATGCGGGGGATTTGGTGAAGATGCCGTTATCCAGGGCGTTTTTTGCAAGCCGTCGCCCACGAGGGACCGACCAGACGGAAAGCCTACCTGTCGGCCAGGCGGTCGGCGAGCGCGGCTGCCACCGGGTCGGGGACGAGGTCGGACACGTCGCCTCCGAAGGTCGCCATCTCCTTGACCCCGGTCGAGGAAAGGAAGCTGTAATGCGGAGAAGCGATCACGTACATGCTCTCGATGCCGGGGTCGAGCTTGCGGTTGAGCTGGGCCATCTCGAACTCGTACTCGAAGTCGGAGATCGCCCGCAGGCCCTTGACGATCGCCTTGGCGCCGTTGTCGCGGGCGAACTCGACCAGCAGCGTGGCGAAGATCTGAACCTCGACGTTGGGCAGGTCGGCGGTTGCGGCGGCGATGAAGTCGCGGCGCTCTTCGGCGTTGAAGAGCGTCTTCTGCTTGCGGACCGGGTTGTTGACGACGCCGACGACGACGCGCTCGAAGACGTTCGAGGTTCTGGTGATGATGTCGATGTGGCCGTTGGTGACCGGGTCGTAGCTGCCCGGGCAGACGACGGTGCCGTTTCGCTCGCTCACTCGCCGGCTCCGTATATGGAGACGTCGGCGGCGCCGTAGCGGCGCTGGCGCAGGCGCTCCAGCGCATCGATCCGCAGCGGCTGGCCGGCGCCGCTCTCGACGATCGCCCGCCCACCGCTGGCGAGCAGTCGGGGCAGATGGGTGTTGAGATCCTGCGCCACGCGGTCGGCGAGTCTATAGGGGGCATCGACGAAGACGAGGTCGAAGCGGGGAGCCCCGGCGCCCTCCGGAGCGGCCTCGAGCCAGCGCCCGACGTCGGCGCGGACCAGCTCCGCCCGCTCGCCCAGGCCGAGCCGCTCGACGTTGCCGAGCGCCGGCCGGGTGTCGCGGTCGACGAGGACGGCGCGCTCGGCGCCACGCGAAAGCGCCTCGATCGCCAGCGCCCCGGTGCCGCTGTAGAGGTCGAGGACGGTGGCGCCGGCAACGAGCTCACCGAGGGCGGAGAAGATCGCCTCGCGGACGCGATCGGAGGTCGGGCGCACCTTCCAGCCACGCGGAGCGACCAGGCTCTGCCCTCCCAGGTCTCCCGCGATCACCCTCACGGGGCCGCGCCGGTCGAAGGGGCAATCTCCACGATCTGGCTCACAACGCCATTAGAGAGGAATCGGGTCGGCGGCGCCGGCGCCGAAGCGGCGGCGGGCGGCGTCCAGCAGCGGGCCCAGAGCGGGGTCCTCCAGCGATCCGTAGCGGCGCAACAGGGCCAGCACCTCCTCGCGGGCGGCAACCAGGATGGGCGTGTCCTCGGGCAGCTCGGCGACGGCGAAGCGCGGTAGGCCGTGCTGGCGGGTGCCGAGGATCTCACCCTCGCCGCGGAGGCTGAGGTCGATCTCGGCGAGCTTGAAGCCGTCGCGCTCGGCGACCACCGCCTGCAGCCGGCGCCGCGCCATCCCGCCTCCCTCCTCGGGGAAGAGCAGGCAGTGCGACGGATGCTCGCCGCGGCCGACCCGGCCGCGCAGCTGGTGCAGCTGGGAGACGCCGAAGCGCTCGGCCCCCTCGATCACGATCACGGTGGCGTTGGGCACGTCGATCCCGACCTCGATCACGGTCGTCGCCACCAGGACGTCGGTCCTTCCCGCGGCGAAGGCCTCCATCGCCTCCGCCTTGCGAGCCGAGGGCATCTGCCCGTGCAGGAGGCCGACCTCGAAGTCGCGCAGCTCGCCCGCGCGCAGGCGCCCGGCCTCGACCTCCGCCGCCTTGCCGGGCATCTTCTCCGACTCCTCGACCAGCGGGCAGACGACGAAGGCCTGGCGACCTTCCCGCAGCCGCTCGCGCAGGAACTCGTAGGCGCCGGCGCGCTCGCCCTCCCCCACCAGCCGGGTCTCGACCGGCTTGCGGCCCTGCGGCAGCTGGTGCAGTGCAGTCGTGTCGAGGTCGCCGTAGGCGGTCAGCGAGAGCGTGCGCGGGATCGGGGTCGCGGTCATGTGGAGGATGTGCGGCGCCATCCCCTCCACCCCCTTGGCGTCGAGGGCGCGGCGCTGCTCGACCCCGAAGCGGTGCTGCTCGTCGACCACGCAGAGGCCGAGGCGGGCGAACTCGACGGCCGGCTCGATCAGCGCGTGGGTGCCCAAGATGAGTCCCAGCTCGCCGCTGGCGAGCTGGTTCAGGGCTCGCCGGCGAGTCGCGGCCGGCGTCGCCCCGGTGATCAGCGCGAACGGCGTCGCCTCCGCGGCGAGCAGGCGCCCGAGGGTGATCGCGTGCTGCTCGGCGAGCGTCTCGGTCGGCGCCATCAGCGCCGCCTGGTAGCCCGCTTCCAGCGCTCGCAACATCGCGTAGACGGCGACGACCGTCTTGCCCGACCCGACCTCGCCCATCAGCAGCCGCTGCATCGGCTCGCCCGAGTCAATGTCGGCGTCGACGTCGTCGAAGGCCGCCAGCTGGTCGGCGGTCGGCTCGAAGGGCAGCGAGTCGATCCAGCGTCCGACTGCCCCTCCGGGCTTGCCGAGCCGCGGCGCCGGGCGGGCGGTGCGGTGGGTCCGCTTCCGGGTCGCCAGGATCGCCTGGTAGAGGAAGAGCTCCTCGAAGGCGACCCGCTTCAGCGCCTGCTCGGCCTCCTCCGGGGCTTCGGGGAAGTGGGCCGCCCGGATCGCGTCTCCGGCAGCGGCCAGCCCACGCCGCGCCCGCAGCTCGGCCGGCAACCCCTCGATCGCGTTCGGCGCCCATCGGCACGCCTGCTCGGCCCAGTCCCTGATCCGCTGTGCTTTCAGAGCGTCAGTCGCCGGGTGGACAGGGACGATGGCCCCGGGCCGCGGGTCCTGTCGAGGGGCAGGGAGCACCTCATACTCGTTCACCCCGAGGCCGCGTTTGGAAATCTTGCCGGTGAGCAGGAGGTGGGTGCCGGGGTTGAGTTTCTCGGCCACCCAGGGTTGGTTGAACCAGGTGGCCTTGACGTGGCCGCTGTCGTCGCCGACTTTGACGCTGGTGATCGTGATCCGGCCTTTGCGGAACGGACGCGGCCTGCTCCCGAGCACCTCGACGAGAACGGTTCCCGCCCGGCCGTCCTCGAGATCGGCGAGAGGCTGGATCGTGCGATCGCGGTGGCTGTGGGGGAAGCGGAGGAGGACGTCGCCGACCGTGTGGATGCCGGCCTCGCTCGCCGCCTCGGCGAGTTTGGGCCCGACGCCCTCGAGAGCCGCGATCGAGACGTCGAGGACGCTCGGACGGGGCCAGTGGACGGGGGCGTCGCGGAGGTCGGCGCGACTCAACTCGCGGGCACCGGCGAACGACTTCACTACTGGGCCGCGAGCAGCCACCACCAGCTGGGCTGGCCCCCTTCGTGGGTCTCGATCTCGACCCCGGCGGGCACGTGGGTGTCGATCTCCGAGAGCGGGATCGGCGCCTCGTCGCCGGCGATCACGGTGACGATCTCGGCGCCCTCGGCGAGAGCCTGGATCGTCGTCGTCAGGGTCGAGCCGGTGCCGCCCCAGGCGACGATCTCGCCATCGGCGAAGCCGACCGCGTCGCCCTGCTTGAAACGGCCCTGGGCATCGTCGCGGGCCGCCGGCGCGACGCCCCCGGTGGCGACGCCGTTGAGCGCCCCCTGCAGGCGCTCGGCGTTCTCGTCCGCGGAGGCGCCGGGGTCGAGCTCGATCAGCGCCAGGAGGCTCGCCTGCTGCGAGAGCGCCGGCACCACCCGTGCCGGCTTCTCGGAGAGCTCGCAGGCACGCTCGGCCGCCATCACCACGTTGGAGGAGCTGGGCAGGACCAGCACCTCCTCGGCCGCGACCCCGTGGATCCCGGCCAGCAGCTCGTAGGTGGACGGGTTCAGCGTCTCGCCGCCGGGGACGACGTCGGCGCCGAGCTCGGCGAAGAGACGCTCCAGGCCCTCGCCGGCGGCGACCGCCACCACCCCGGTGCGGCCGCCGGCGCCGAGCCGGGCGTCGCGCTCGGCCATCTGCTTGCGCATGTCGGCGACGTCGAGGTTGGTGACCTCGCCGGCGCCCTCGAACAGCGCCACCGCCGCCTCGGGGGCGTCGGTGTGGACGTGGACCTTCAGCGTCGCCTCGTCGCCGACGACGAGGACGGAGTCGCCGAGGCCCTCGAGCCGGGGCAGGAAGTCGCGCGAGGAGAGGCCGCTGCCGGCGACGATGAAGTTGGTGCAGTAGCGGAAGCGACTGTCCTCGTGGTGGGGGAAGCTGCGCCGGGGGGCGTCGTAGTGGGAAACCTCGGGCATCTCGTCGTCTCCACGCAGGGCGGCGACGACCCCGGCCAGGATCAGGACCAGGCCGTGGCCGCCGGCGTCGACGACGCCGGATTCGCGCAGCACCTCGAGCTGCTCGGGCGTGCGTGCGACCGCCCGCTCCCCATCCTCGATCGCCCGCTCCAGGACCTCGGCCAGGACCGCGTCCTGCTGCTCTTCGCTGACGTCACGGCCGAGCCGCTGCTTGTCGGCCTCGAGGTGGGCGAGCTGGCGGGTCAGCGAGTGGGCCATCTCGCGGAAGACGGTCAGCATCGTCCCCTCCGCCGGCTCGCGCACCGACTCGTAGGCCGCGTCGGCGGCACTGGCGAAGGCGGCGGCGACCAGCACCGGGTCGACCAGCTCGCCGGAGCGGCTGGCCAGCTCCTCGGCGGCGCCACGGACGATCTGGCTGAGGATCACGCCGGAGTTGCCGCGCGCCCCCATCAGCGCCGCCCGGGCCAGGGCCTGAACCAGCTCGGCGCGATCGACCTCGTCGACGTCGAGCTTGTCGAGACGGTCGAGCTCCTCCATCACGGCGCGCATCGTCATCGCCATGTTGTCGCCGGTGTCGCCGTCGGCGACAGGGAAGACGTTGAGGTCGTTGACCTCCTGGCGTCGCGCCTCCAATGAGGCGTAGGCAGAGCTGATGACCCGTCGGAACCGGGCGATCGAGGGATCCGGCATCGGCAGGGGAATCTAGCCGCCGCCGGAGATGTTGCGACGCGGCCATGAATCGCCATTGCTAGCGTGGCGCGCTCGATGCGACGCTTTGCCACCTGGATCACGGCCCACCGCAAGACGGTGATCATCGGCTGGATCGCCGCCCTGATCGCGGTCGGGATAATTTCCGGCACGGTCGGCGCCGACTTCAGCGAAGAATTCAAGCTGCCCGCTTCCGACTCCAAGGAAGCCTTCGACCTGCTCGAAAACAAGTTCCCGGCCCAGTCCGGCGACAGCGCGCAGATCGTCTTCAAGGCCGAAGGCGGGGTCGAAGCGCCAGCCGTGAAGAAGGAGATGACGGCGACCTTCGCGGAAATCGAAGGGGTCCCCCACGTCAGCGAAGTCGCCAGCCCCTATAAGGAGGGCGGCGCGGGCGCGGTCAGCGACGACGGCAAAATTGCCTACGCGACGATCCAGTTCGACGTCGCCGGCAACAAGCTAGACAAAGAGAAGACGCGGGAAATCATCGCGATCGCCCAGAAGCCCGCAGGCGATGGCCTCCAGGTCGAGCTCGGCGGCAACATGATCGCCGAAGCCGAACAGGAAGAAGGCGACTCCTCCTTCGGGATCGGCGTGCTGGCGGCGATGATCATCCTCCTGATCACCCTTGGCTCGGTCGTGGCGATGGGACTGCCGATCATCACCGCGCTGTTCGCGCTCGGCGTCGGCATCGGCCTGGTCACGCTCAGCAGCCACATCTTCGACATGGCCCAGTTCGCGCCGATCCTGGCGGCGATGATCGGCCTTGGCGTCGGCATCGACTACGCGCTCTTCATCTTCACCCGCTTCCGCAATGGGCTCGACGACGGGCTGGAGCCGCGCGCGGCGGCGATCGCCGCCGTCGACACCGCGGGCCGCGCCGTCCTCTTCGCCGGCGTCACCGTGATCATCGCCCTGCTGGGCATGTTCCTGCTCGGCCTCAACTTCCTCTACGGCGTGGCGACGGCGGCGGCGCTGGCGGTGCTGTTCACGATGATCGCGGCGCTGACCCTGCTGCCGGCGCTGCTGACGATCGTCGGCCACCGGGTCGACCGGCTCCGCATCCCCGGTCTCGGCAACCGCGGCCCGACCATCGTCGAGAACACCAGGTGGTACCGCTGGAGCCGCGAGATCCAGCGCCGTCCCTGGCTGGCGGCGACCCTCTCCGGCGGGCTGCTGATCCTGCTCTGCGTCCCGACCCTCTCGCTGCGCCTCGGCACCAACGATGCCGGCACCGAACCGCCGGAGAAGACGACCCGCAAGGCCTACGACCTCCTGGCCGAGGGCTTCGGCCCCGGCTTCAACGGCCCCTTCATGATGGTCGCGGCGCTGCCGTCGAAGGGAGACGACGCGGGGCTGGTACAGCTGAAGGAAAAGCTGGAAGACGAAGAAGGCGTCGCCGCGACTACCGACGTCAGCCTCAACCCGGCGAAGAACACCGGGGTCTTCCAGGTCTACCCGACCACGTCGCCCCAGAGCGAAGCGACGACCGACTTGCTGGACCACATCCGCGACGACGTGATCCCGCCGATCGAGGCGAAGACCGGCGCCCAGCTCCACGTCGGTGGCATCAACGCGATCTTCGAGGACTTCGGCAACGCGATCGCCGAAAAGCTGCCGCTCTTCATCGGCGTTGTCGTGCTGCTCTCGGCGCTGCTGCTGATGGCCGTCTTCCGCTCGGTCCTGGTGCCGCTGAAGGCGGTGCTGATGAACCTGCTCTCGATCGGCGCCGCCTTCGGCCTGATCGTCGCCGTCTTCCAGTGGGGCTGGGGCGCCAGCCTGATCGGGGTCGACAACACCGGGCCGATCATCTCCTTCTTCCCGATCTTCCTCTTCGCGATCGTCTTCGGGCTCTCGATGGACTACGAGGTCTTCCTCATGTCGCGCATCCACGAGGAGTGGGAGAACAGCCACGACGCCACCGCCTCCGTCACCCGCGGCCTCGCCCTGACCGGCCGGGTGATCACCGCCGCGGCGGCGATCATGGTCACCGTCTTCGCCTCCTTCATGCTCGGCGACGAACGGGTCATCAAACTCTTCGGCCTCGGCCTCGCCTCGGCCGTCTTCATCGACGCCGTGATCATCCGCTCGGTCCTGGTCCCGGCGATCATGCAGATCTTCGGCACCCGCGCCTGGTGGCTCCCCGCCTGGCTCGACCGCATCCTCCCCAAGCTGCACGTCGAGCCGGCCGAGGGCGATCCCAGCCCGACCGGCGAGCACCCGGTAGTTCAGCAAGCCGACTAGTCCAGTCGCTCCTGAGGTCGTAGGACCAAGCGAGAGCGCGACGGCGGCGAAGCGGCAGTGCTCCGCACGACGCGAAGCCGACGGTGCGCTCTCGCGCAGCGCCCTACGGCCTCAGGCGGCCTTGGTGACCTTGTTGGACTTCAGACAGCGCGTGCAGACGTAGGCGCGCATGGGGCGGCCGTTCTCCTGGATCCGAACCTTCTGCAGGTTCGGATCGAAGCGCCGCTTGGTGGCGACCATCGAGTGGCTGCGGGACTGGCCGAACGCCGGCCCCTTGCCGCAGCTGTGACATACCTTGGCCATCGGGTCGTGGATAGTAGCCGAAGCCGCTCAGCCGCCGAGCTGGCGCTTCAGCAATGCCATGCGAGCGACGGTGAGGGCAGCGTTGCGACCCTGGTCGCGCTTGCCGCCGCCGGCCCGGGCCAGGGCCTGCTCCATGTTGTCGCAGGTGATGACGCCGAAGGCGCAGGGGACGCCGGTCGCCAGCTGCACGTCCTGGATGCCGCGCGCCGCCTCGGCGCAGACGAAGTCGTAGTGGTCGGTCTCGCCGCGGATGACGACGCCGAGGCAGGCGACACCGTCATAGCCCTGTTCGGCAAAGGCCTTGGCCGCGAAGGGCAGCTCGTAGGCGCCGGGAACCGAGACCTCGGTAACCGAGCCGGCGGGCACGCCGGCCAGCTCGAAGCCTTCGCCGGCGCCCTTCAGCAGCCGCTGCGCCAGGTCCTCGTAGAAGCGGCCGACGCAGACGCCGAAGCGCAGCGGCGCCAGGATCTCGATCTCATCGGCGCGGAACTGCTCCAGGAAGGCGCCCGCCTCAGCCATCCGCGACCCCGTCCCCCGCGGCGGCGTCGCGCTCCTCCTCGTCGTGGATCATCTCCTCGTCGAGGGCCAGGCCCTGGTGGTGCAGCGAGTGGCCCATCTTGTCGCGCTTGGCCCGCAGATAGGCCTCGTTGTGGACGTTGGGGTCGGACTCGATCGGCACCTGCTCGGAGACGGAGAGGCCGTAGCCCTCGAGGCCGACGATCTTTTTCGGGTTGTTGGTGAGGATGCGGATGCTGGTCAGGCCGAGGTCGCCGAGGATCTGGGCGCCGATGCCGTAGTCGCGCAGGTCGGCCGGCAGGCCGAGCTTGAGGTTGGCCTCGACCGTGTCGGCCCCCTCCTCCTGCAGCTTGTAGGCGCGCAGCTTGTTCAGCAGGCCGATCCCGCGCCCCTCCTGGGAGAGGTAGAGGAGGACGCCGCGGCCCTCTTCCTCGATCATCGCCAGCGCCGAGGCGAGCTGCTCGCCGCAATCGCAGCGCATGCTGTGGAAGACGTCGCCGGTGAGGCACTCGCTGTGGACCCGGACGAGCACGTCCTCGACCCCGTCGACCTCGCCCTTGACCATCGCCACGTGGTGTTTGTCGTCGACCAGCGAGCGGTAGCCGACCGCGGTGAAGTCGCCGAAGGAGGTCGGCAGGGCGGTGGCGACGACGCGCTCGACCAGCTTCTCGGTGCGGCGCCGGTAGGCGATCAGCTCGGCGACGGTGATCATCTTGAGGCCGTGCTTCTGGCAATAGGGGATCAGGTCGGGGACGCGGGCCATGGTGCCGTCGTCGTTCATCACCTCGCAGATCACCCCGGCCGGGGTGAGGCCGGCGAGGCGGGCGAGGTCGACGCTGGCCTCGGTGTGGCCGGTGCGCTCGAGCACGCCGCCCTCTTTTGCCCGCAGCGGGAACATGTGGCCGGGGACGACGATGTCGCGCGGGCCGGAGCTGGGGTCGATCGCGACCTGGACGGTGTGGGCGCGGTCGTGGGCGGAGATTCCGGTGCTGACCCCGCCGGCGGCCTCGATCGTGACCGTGAAAGCGGTCTGCAGCGGCGCCTCGTTCTTGGCCGCCATCAGTTTCAGGCCGAGCTGTTCGCAGCGCTCGGCGGTCAGCGCCAGGCAGATCAGGCCGCGCGCCTCCTTGGCCATGAAGTTGACCGCCTCGGGAGTGGCGAACTGCGCCGCCATCACCAGGTCGCCCTCGTTCTCGCGGTCCTCGCCGTCGCAGACGACGACCATGCGGCCGCGGCGGATCTCCTCGATCGCCTCCTCGATCGTCGAGAAGGCGCTCTCCCCCGCCGCTGCCATCACGTCATTTTCCTGGGCCTCAGTCATCTGGCTCACGCTCGCTCCTTTCCGGCGAATGGTGCCACCAACCGCTCCACGTACTTCGCCACGATGTCGCACTCGACGTTCAGCTTGCTTCCCGGGGCCAGCTCGCCGAGGTTGGTCCGCTCCAGGGTCTCGGGGATCAGCGAGACCTCCACCCACCCCTCGCCCAGCTCGGCGACGGTCAAGCTGACGCCGTCGAGGGTGATCGAGCCCTTGTCGACGGCGTAGCGCAGGAGGTCGGGGGCGAGGGCGACGCGGACGCGGCGGGCGAAGCCATCCTCCGCGATCGTGGCGACGGTGCCGACGCCGTCGACGTGGCCCTGGACGATATGGCCGCCGAGCCGGTCGGAGGCCTGCATCGCCAGCTCCAGGTTGACGCGACCGCCGGGCCCCAGACCAGCGAGCGCGGTGACCGCGAGCGTCTGGTTCATCGCCTCGGTCTCGAAGCCACCGGCGTCGGCCGCCGTGGCGGTCAGGCAGACGCCGCTGACGGCGACGGAGTCGCCGAGCGCGATGTCCGCCCCGAGGAAAGTGGAGATGCGCAGGCGAGCGCCATCGTCGCCCGCATCGACGGACTCGACCCTGCCGACGTCCTGAATCAGCCCGGTGAACATCACCACTCCTCGAAACGGGCCGAGATCAAGGTGTCGTCTCCGAACGGCTCCGCCCTGGACGCGAGCGCGGTCAGGCGGGCGGGCGCGGGCGCCGCGGTTGACTTTGGGGCTCCCAGCAACATCGGGGCGACGAAGGTACGCGACTCGTCGATCTGGCCGGCCGCAGCGAAAGCCGCGGCCAGGGTCGGCCCCCCCTCGAGGAAGAGGCTGGTGAGCTGGCGGTGGCCGAGGTCGGCGAGAGCCGCAGCGATGCGGTCGGCCGGGGCGCCGGCGCCGGCGAGGAGGATCTCGGCGCCGGCCTCGCGCAGGGCGCCGACACGGCCGAGGTCGGCGTCCGCCGAGACGACGACGAGGACCGGGGACTGGTCGAGGGTCCTGAGGAGCTGGGAGTCGAGCGGCAGGCGGGCTCGAGAGTCGAAGACGACGCGAGTCGGCTGGCGAGCGTCCGGCTGCCGGGCGGTGAGCAGCGGGTCGTCGGCGAGGACGGTGCCGATGCCGACGGCGATCGCGTCGGACTCGGCCCGCCAGCGGTGGACCAGGGCACGGCTGAGGTCGCCTGAGATCCAGGGCGAATCGCCGGGGGCGCTCGCCGTCTGGCCGTCGAGCGACATCGCCATCTTCAAGGTGACCAGCGGCAGCCCGGTGCGGGCGTGCTTGCGAAAGGGCTGGTTGAGCAGGCGCGCGGCGGTGGCCTCGGCGCCAGCCGCGAGGTCGACCTCCACCCCGCCGTCCCGAAGGATCCCGGGCCCGCGGCCCGCGGCCTTCTCGCTCGGATCCTCGGAGGCGATCACCACCCGCCGGATCCCCGCCTCCAGGATCGCCTCCACGCAGGGCGGCTGCCGTCCCTGGTGCGCGCAGGGCTCCAGGGTCACGTACATCGTCGCCCCCGCCGCATCCTCCCCCCGCTGCCGGCAATCGGCAAGCGCCGCCCGCTCCGCGTGCAACCCACCCAGCTCGGCGTGAAACCCCTCGCCGATCACCTCGCCGTCCCGCACCGCGACCGCACCGACGAGCGGATTCGGGCTAACTTGCCCGCGTCCGCGCTCGGCAAGCTCGAGCGCCCTGCGCAGATGCGCTTGATCCGTGTCTGTGAGCTGGGAGTTCATCGGACCGATTGACTGGTCAATCAACCAGGATTCTACCCCCTGCCCGGCGTAGCTAGGGATACCCTGACCGACCGCCCTTGAAGCTGATCATCCAAATCCCCTGCCTGAACGAGGAGCAGACGCTGCCGGCGACGATCGCCGACCTGCCGCGGTCGATCGACGGGATCGACGCGATCGAGCTGCTGGTCGTCGACGACGGCTCGACCGATCGCACGGTCGCGGTCGCCCGCGCGAACGGGGTCGACCACATCGTCCGCCTGACCAACAACAAGGGCCTGGCGGCGGGCTTCCAGGCCGGGTTGGATGCATGCCTGAAGCTCGGCGCCGACATCGTCGTCAACACCGACGCCGACAACCAGTACCAGGGCGCCGACATCGCCAAGCTGGTGGCGCCGATCCTCGCCGGCGAGGCCGACATGGTCGTCGGCGACCGGCAGGTCGCGGGGATCGAGCACTTTTCCGACGCGAAGAAACAG
>DATBXZ010000151.1:0-4281 GCA_036513995.1 Solirubrobacterales bacterium
CCGCCGCGGCCATCCACCACGACCAGCTCTCCACGGACCTCGCCGAGGGCCTGCCCCGGATCGTCGAATTCCACCGCAATCGCGACCTCTACATGCGAAAGCACCACTCGCCGCCGGCGGCCCTGGCCGTCCGCGCGCTCACCGCCTGGTCCTACGCCGTGCGCGCACTCGCGGCAACCGTCCTCCCCGACCAACCCGCGCCCGTCTACTGGGCCCACGCCCGCCAGGCGCTCTTCCCCCAGCGTGGCGAGTCCATCCGCGACCGCGCCTGACTACCGCCTCAAAGTCTCGCGTCGTCGTCCATCTGCTCCACCTCGTATGCCTCCAGCAGCCGGCCGTCGACGGCGCTGGGTTCGGCGCGCAGGCGCTGGAACGAGGCGACCAGCTCGTCGGGATGGCGCAGCCGGGCCAGCCAGACGCGCTCGCCGGGGGTGAAGAAGCCGCTGGCGAAGAGGGCGAGGGGATAGGCGGCGAAAAGGACGGCCCGGCCGAGCAGGCCGGCGGCACCGGAGGTCGGCAGCAGCAACTCGCCGGCGGCGACGAGGACGGCCGAGGTCAGCACCACCCGGGCGAGCCGGCCCCACTGGTAGGGGACCGGGAAGAGCCGCTGGGTGAAGACGTACATCAGCGCCAACACGACGACGTAGGAGGCGACCAGGGCGAGGCCGGCGCCGACGATTCCCAGCGAGGGGACGAGGATCAGGTTGAGGGCGATGTTGGCGGCGAGGGCGGCGAGGGCCGCCGGGAAGTTGAACTCGGTGCGGCCGGTCCTGCCGAGGATCACGACCAGGACCATGTAGAGGGCGTAGAGGGTGACCGCGGTGGAGATCAGCCCGATCGCTTCGTAGGAGGCGAAGAACTGCGGCGCCGCCAGCGCCCGCACGATCCAGCGCGAGAACAGCCACATGCCGGTGACGACGAAGGCGCAGCCGGCGACGAAGAGGGTGACGACGGTGGCGTAGGCGCGGCGGGCCTCGCCGTCGTCGCGGATCGAGTAGGCGAGCGGCGGCCAGGCGAGCTGGAAGCCGCGGACGAGGACGTTGACCGCCTGCGCGAACTTGACCGCCAGCGAGTAGAGGCCGGCCTCGGCGAGCCCGACCGTGCGGACGATGATGATCCGGTCGACGAAGTTGAGCAGGTAGAGGGAGGCCTCGGCCGGCATCGTCGGCAGCCCGAAGCGCAGCAACCGCCGCAGCAGCTCGCGGTCGAAGAAGAGCGAGAGGCGGCGGCGCTGCAGCACGATCAGCCCCAGTACGAAGACGGCACCGCTGGCGTAGCTGCCGACCAGGAGGCCGCGGGCGCCCTCGCCGGCACCGACGACGAGGACGACGGTGAGGCCGATCGTGGCGAGCACGTTGAGGATCGTGGTCACGAAGAAGGCCCGCGCCCGCTCCTCGAGGCGGAACAGGGTGAGCATGTACTCGAACATCGTCAGCACCCAGAGGCCGGCGATGGAGATCCGCGCCAGGCCGGTGGCGGGGTGGACGAGCAGCGCTTCGGAGATCGGCGTCGCGAAGGGGAGGGCGATCAGAGCACCCAGCGTCGCGAACCAGAAGAGGCCGGCGAAGCTGCTGGCGACGACGCGGTCCGGGTCCTCGCCGCCTTTGTAATAGAAGCGCAGCAGCGCCTCGATCAGGCCGAGGCGGACGACGATGCTGGCGGAGACGACGGCCGCGAACATCACTTCGGCGGCGCCGTAGTCGGCCGGGGTCAGGTAGCGCGTGTAGAGCGGCAGCAGGGCGACCGCGATGACCTTCGAGAGGATGCTGGCCGCCGTGTAGGCGGCTCCGGTCGTCGCCAGTCGGCGCAGGTATCCCGACACGCGTGGAGCCTACGTCGGCTCGCGGACCGCCGGGGCGTGCGCCAGCGAGGCGCCGATCGCCAGCAGCACCCACGTAATCGGGTCCTCGAAGAAGCCGGCGTAGGACATGGTGTGCACCAGCAGGGCGACGAAGGCGGCGAGAACAGCTGCGCGGGCGGCCACGGCCGTCGGGGAGCCTCTGATTCCCGAGGTCATCGTCCACAGCGCCACCACGATCAATGCGACGTAGAAGAGCAGGCCCAGGAGGCCTTGCTCCGCCGCGATCGTGACCGGCTCGGTATGGGAGACGGTGACGGGGGCGTCCTTGTTGGCGCGGTGGTCGCGGTAGGCCGTTTGGAAGGAGCCGGAGCCATAGCCCTGGATCGGTCGTTCGGAGAAGAGTTCGAGGCCGCCGGAGACGAGGTTGGCGCGGCCGCTGGTGTCGATGTTGATGCGCGAGAAGTTGACCTTGCCAGAGCCGCCGACCAGGGTCACGACCAGTACCGCGCCGACGAGGCCGGTGAGAACCGCCGCGAGCGTCCAGCGCCAGCTCCAGCGCAGGGCGGCGAGCACCGCCAGGCCGGCCAGCAGGGCGATGAAGCTCGACTGCGAGAAGGTCTGGGCCAGGCCTAGCCAGAGAACCGCGACCAGGGCGGTCAGCAGGGCGAAGCCGCGCCGTTCCCTCACCCACAGCAGCGCCGCCATCGCCACCACGATCACCAGCGCCAGGTAGCGCCCGTAGACGTTGGGGTCCCAGAAGACCGAGTTGACGCGGAAGTAGGTGTGGAATTCGTTCGACCTGATCACCTGGTCGTTCCAGAACAGGCTCCGGGACAGGTACTCGACCGAGCCGATCAGGACGAAGGCCACGGCCTCGGCCCCGACCACGACCAGCACCAGGGTCAGCAGCCGGCGGTCCCACTCGACCTCGCGCAGCAGCCGGTAGGCGACCGTGAAGGGGACGAGGAAGAAGCAGATGTTCTGCAGGCCCTTGGAGAAGTCGCCCGAGTAGAGAGCCTGGACCGCGTAGAGGACGACGAAAGCGGCCAGCGTCCAGGCCAGCGGTCTCGGTGCCCAGGTGCTGGGCGGAGAATCCCAGTCCCGCAGCAGGGTGAAGAGGACCCCGGCGGCGATGACCAGGTAGAGGGGGACCAGGAGGTTGGCGGTGTCGCCGCCGGCGTGGAGGGGAACCCGGAAGGGGAGCGCGGCGACGATCGCCAGCGGCAGCAGGACCGGCCAGCGGCGAAAGACGTAGGTCAGCAGGACGACGATGATCGCGCCGGCGAGGAGCAGCGCCGCGATCCGCGCGTCGTCGTGGCGGAGGTCGACGATCTGGGTGGTGTGCCATTGGTCACCGAGGATCAGGACCGGGAAGAGGCCGATCGCGACGAGCATCGCCAGCGAGCGTGGCCGGCCCGGCGGCAGCAGGATCGAAGCGGCGCAGGCGGCGGCCGCGACCAGGACGCCGGTGGCGGCGAGGAAGTCGCTCAAGGCTTCGGCCCCGTCGCGGCCTTCGGGGCCACCGTCCCGTACACGCAGACCCGCCCCAAATGCCGCGGAGCCCGGTGCAGGTGGATCGTCCCCGGCGGCACCAGGTTGCGTTCCTGGCCCAGCAGCTTCACCCGCAGCTTGTAGCGCCCCGGCGGGGCGATGCCGCCACCGCGCTGGCGACCGTCCCAGAAGAAGCTGAAGTAGTGGTAGCGCTTGAGGAACTGGTCGCGGGCGAGGGTGACGACGACCCTGCCGCCCGGCTTGACGACCTGGACGGTGGCGTGGTCGGACTGGGTGACGCGAAACTTGATCCGGACCTGGTCATAGCGGCAGTCGCCGTTCGGGGTGAAGCTGGGCACCGGATGCTTGGGGTGCAGGACCGGAGCACCGACGAAGGTCACCTTGTCCAGCACCAGCGGGTCGCGCTTGAGCCGCTGGGCCCAGCCGAAGGCGGCAACCGTGGCGAGGACGAGAAGCGCGAAGACCAGTGCGGCCGCAGGCGCCTTAGCCCGCCGCCGCGGCATTGTCCTCGCCGACCACGACCGCGACATTCGCCCCCGCCGAGGCGGACTTGACTTCGGAGCTCATCAGTTCGACCTTCGAGATCCCCAGCTGCTTGGCGACCTTGCGCGCTTCCGGAGCGTGGCCGCGTTCGAACATGACGACGCTGGTTTCGTAGCTCTGGTCGGTGTTGGAGACGGCGCCGAGGTGGAAGCCCTTGCCGCCGACTTTGTCGCCGTAGGTGGCGGCGAGGCCGGCGGTGGCGGTGCCGTTGAGGACGGTCACTTCGATTTCGCTCGGCTTCGCCTTCGCCGCTGCCTGCTTGCCGTTCTTGCCGCTGGCGCTGTCGCCGGAGCCGTTGACCAAGGTGTAGGCGACGGCGCCGACGATCAGCACCAGGACGACGAAGATGGCGACCAGCCAGCGCGGTTCGGCGAGGTGGGCGCCGAGGTCGGAGGTGCGCTCGCGGAAGCGCTCGCGGCGGGTCA
>DATBXZ010000152.1:0-10043 GCA_036513995.1 Solirubrobacterales bacterium
CGACTCGACCGAGGCGACCCGCAAGGGGATGCTGGAGGCGCTGCCGGCGGCGCAGTCGGCCGGTCAGAAGGCGCAGGCCGACGCGCAGATGGGCCAGGGCTCGATCTTCGACTTCGGCGACGACGCCGGGCCGGCCGGGTCCGCGCCGGCCCAGGCCCATCACCGGCCGCCGATCTCCGCCGTCGAGTTCGACCGCGCCGAGCTGCTGGCGCTGGAGAAGGAGACGCTCGGGACCTACCTCTCCTCGCATCCGCTGGCCGAGGTGCGCGGGGCGCTGCGCGCTCGCGTCGACTGCAGCCTGGCGCAGCTCGGCGGCAAGGCGGACGGCTCCTGGGTGACGGTCGGGGGCATCGTCGTCGAGTGCAAGAAGATCCGCACCAAGAGTGGCAGCCAGATGATGTTCGCCACCCTCGACGACGTCGAGGGCCAGGTCGAGATGATCGTCTTCAAGGCCGACGACTCCGAGAACGCGCGGGTGATCGAGCCGGACGCGATCGTCCTCGTACGCGGCCGCCTCGACCACAAGGACCGCGGCGAGACCAAGCTGGTCGTGCAGGAGGCGCAGCGCTTCGAACCCGACAGCGACGAGATCGCCCGCGGCAACAAGGGCGCCATGCCCGCGGGCCCGTTCAAGGTCGAGGTCGATCCCAGCCGGCTCGACGCCGGCATGGTCGACGAGCTGAAGGCCGTGCTGGAACACCACAAGGGCGACGCCGAGGTGCACCTGGTCCTGGAGACCAGCGAGGGCTCGAAGAGCCTGCGGCTCGGCAACGAGTACAGGGTCAGGCCTTCCAGCAGCCTGCTGGCCGAGATAGACCACGTTCTCGGGCAAGCCGCGCTGGCCGCTTGAGAACCGGCGCATCTCGGCGTCCCCGGTCGCTTGTGTGCAGAGCACACGGCGCTCCCCTGCGTCCTTGACCTGCTTGGTTTTCCCGCGGCCAGCCTCGCCTAGACTTATTCAATGACCGTTACGAGAACGCAGGTTGGCGAGTGCCGCCAGTGTCGTTCCTTCTGCGACAAGATGGTCGAGCCGCGCGGTTGCATCGAACTCGGCTGCCATTACCTCTACAGCTACGTCGACCGCTTCAGCGGCGAACAGTACGTCGGCTGCATGCAGGAAGTCTTCGCCGCCGAGGTGGAGCTCTCGGCTGTGCTCGAGCCCGGCGGCTTCGGTGGCGTGAAGATGACCGGCGAGCCGCTGCCGCACTGTCAGTTCACGGTGGAGCAGGCCTACGAGGGCTCGGGCGAGTCTTACGGCTGCGTCAACCGCCGCTTCTTCGATTGCTCCGACGGCGGCGCCGAGGGCCTGCGCGCCTTCGACCTGCGCGACATCTAACGCAACACGATTCCGTGTAATCCGTGACACGGATTCATGTAGAATCCATCGCCATGTCCGAGACGGCCGCGGTGGCGGAGATGGATGCGAACGAGGCCCTGGCGGCGGCTGCCGGCGGCAACGACGACGCCGAGCCCAGCGGCCCGAGGTTCACGCTCGAGCTCAACCAAGACCAGAAGGACATCAAAGAGTGGGTCCACGGCTTCGCCGAGAACGTCGTCCGCCCGGCCGCCGAGGAGTGGGACGAGCGCGAGGAAACCCCGTGGCCGATCATCAAAGAGGCGGCGGACATCGGCCTCTACAGCTTCGAAGCGCTGGGCCAGTTCTGGGCCGACGAGACCGGCCTCACGCTCCCGATCGCCAACGAGGAGCTCTTCTGGGGGGACGCCGGCATCGGCATGGCGATCATGGGCACCTCGCTCGCGGTCGCCGCGATCTTCGGGCAGGGAACCCCGGAGCAGATGGGGGAGTGGATCCCCCAGTGCTTTGGCACGCCGGACGACGTCAAGCTCGGGGCCTTCTGCGCTTCTGAGCCTGACGCCGGCTCGGACGTCTCCGCGATCCGCACCACCGCCAAGTACGACGAGGCCAGCGACGAGTGGGTGATCAACGGCCAGAAGGCCTGGGCGACCAACGGCGGTATCGCCAACATCCATGTCGTCATCGCCTCGGTCGACCGCGAGCTCGGCTCGCGCGGCCACGCGGCCTTCGTGATCCCGCCCGGGACCAAGGGCTGCGAGCAGGGCGCCAAGGTCAAGAAGCACGGCCTGCGCGCCTCTCACACCGCCGACGTCCACCTCGACGACTGCCGCGTTCCCGGCGCCTGCCTGCTGGGCGGCAAGGAGAAGCTCGACGAACGCCTGGCGCGGGTCCGCGAGGGCAAGAAATCGAAATCGCAGGCGGCGATGCAGACCTTCGAGGCGAGCCGACCCACCGTCGGCGCCCAGGCGCTCGGCATCGCTCGCGCCGCCTACGAGTACGCGCTCGAGTACGCCAAAGAGCGCCGGCAGTTCGGCAAGGCGATCGTCGAGAACCAGTCGATCGCCTTCGACCTGGCGAACATGAAGCTGGAGATCGACGCCGCGCGCCTGCTGGTTTGGCGTGCCGCCTGGATGGGCCGCACCGGCCAGAGGTTCGAGAACGCCGAGGGCTCGATGTCGAAGCTGAAGGCCGGCGAGGTCGCCGTCTGGGCGACCGAGCGGGCGATCCAGATCCTCGGCGGCAACGGCTACACCCGCGAGTACCCGGTCGAGCGGATGCACCGCGACTCGAAGATCTACACGATCTTCGAGGGCACCTCAGAGATCCAGCGCCTGGTGATTTCGCGCGCGATCTCCGGCGTCCACGTCAAATAGAGAACTTACGGCGGGAGAGCAAGGGCCGGCCAAGTCCGGCCCTTGTCGCCTGCCTGAAAGCAGGCGGGTGGGGAGTCCGGTTGGTCTCTGGGCGAATTGAGTCGCTCCGCGCCCTATGGGCGCGTCGCTCCGGATGTTGGAGCGCGACCTAAAGGTCGCGCAGGAGACAGATTGCATATCGCGCGCTTCGCGCACATTCGCCCAGAGACCAACCGGACTCCCCGTCAACACGGATTCCGGGACGGCAACGAAGGACGGGATCTCTCAGCTGAAGCTGAGGGGAGGCTGGTGGGAGCGGTTGGGGGAAGGCTCTGACGAGCCTCCCCGCTGTTGCTCGGCAGAGTCTTCCCCCAACCACTTTCGCATGACTACTTCCCTCGGCGTTTTAGGCCTTCGCGGCGGAGTTTCTTGGCCAGGGTGACTTCTTTTTTGTCCGAGCCCTTCTTGTCGGGGCCGGGGGTCTCCAGCGTCGCTGGGAGGCCCTCGAAGCGGGGCTCGGAGAGAAAGGCGGCGAGGCCGCGTTTGCCCATCTCGCCCTTGCCGATGTTGGCGTGGCGGTCGCGGCAGGAGCCGAGGGGAGCGGCGGCGTCGTTGACGTGGACGCAGCCGAGGCGGTCGATGCCGATCTTGGCGTCGGCTTCGTCGAGGACCGCGGCGAGGTGGGCTTCGTCGGTGATGTCGTAGCCCTGCACGAACATGTGGCAGGAGTCGAGGCAGAGGCCGAGGCGCTTACCGCCGCCGGCACCCTCGATCAGCTCGGCGGTCTGGTCGAAGTCGCGGCCGAGCAGGCCCTTGTGGCCGGCGGTCTGCTCCAGCAGCAGCGGGCAGCTGTCGCTGTCTTCGAGAGCGGCGGCGATCGTCTTGGCGGCGCGTTTGATCGAGGGGCCGAGTGGCTCGCCTTTCTGGGCGCCGGGGTGGAGGACGACGCCGGCGGCGCCGATCCCGTCGCCGATCCGCAGTGCGTGGGCAAGCGAGCTCTGGGACTTCCGCCGCAGCTCCTTGTCCTTGCTGGCGCAGTTGATCAGGTAGACGGCGTGGATCACCACCGCTTCGATCTTGGAAGCGTCCATCGCCTCGCGGAAGGCGGCGAAGTCCTCCTCGCCGTATTTCGTCGGCCGCCACATGCGCGGGCTCTGGTTGAAGATCTGGATAGATTCGCAACCGCGCTCCTCGCCGCGCTCGACCGCCTTGACGAGGCCACCGGAGGTGGATACGTGCGCTCCTACGAACATGACCAGCGATAACCCCCGTTTGAGATTTGCCCCCTCGCCGACCGGTGCGCTGCACATCGGCGGAGCGAGGACGGCACTCTACAACTGGCTTGCGGCCCGCCACGAGGGTGGCAAGCTGGTGCTGCGGATCGAGGACACCGACCGCGAGCGCTCGACCGCGGAGAACGTCGAGCAGATCCTCGACGCGTTGCGCTGGCTGCAACTGGACTGGGACGAGGGCCCGGTCTCCCAGGCGGGACGGGCGGCGAGCCACGCGGCGGCGCTGGCACGGCTGCTGGAGTCCGGCGCGGCCTATCGCGACCCGGCGACCGCGAAGGACGTCGAGGCCTGGAAGGCCGAGCACGGGGCCGGCAGCGGCTACCGCGGCACGCCGACCGAGGAGCCCGGTGCGGCGGTCCGCCTGCGCGTGCCCGACGCGGGGGAGACCGTGGTCGAGGACCTGCTGCGCGGCCCGGTCGCCTTCCCCAACGCCAGCTACGACGACTTCGTGATCGCCCGTGGCGACGGCTCGGTCCTCTACAACTTCGCGGTCGCCGTCGACGACGCCGAGATGGGGATCACCGAGGTGGTCCGCGGCGACGACCACCTCTCCAACACGCCCAAGCAGTTGCTCGTCCTCGCCGCCCTCGGCCACGAGCCGCCGCGCTACGCGCATCTGCCGTTGCTGCACGGCCCCGACGGCAAGAAGCTCTCCAAGCGCCACGGCGCCGCCTCGGTGCAGGAGCTGCGCGCGTCCGGTTACCTGCCGGCGGCCGTCCGCAACTACCTGGCCCTGCTCGGCTGGGGGACCGACGACGACACGACCCTGATGTCGACCGAGGAGCTGGTGCGGCGCTTCCGGGTCGAGGACGTCGGCAAGGCGGCGGCGATCTTCGACGAGAAGAAGCTGCGCTGGCTCAACGGCCGCTTCATGCGCGAGCTGCCGCCGGAGGAGTACACGGCGGCCGTCGCCCGCCACCTCGGGCGCGAGCCCGACGAGCCGCTGCGCGCCGCCTGCGCGATCGCCCAGGAGAAAGCGCAGACCCTGGACGAGGTCTGGCCGCTGATCCGCTTCCTCTTCGAGCCGCCGGTCGAGGACCCGAAGGCCTGGGCGAAGGTGATGAAGGAGGACTCGGGGGCGATGCTGGAAGCCGCCGCGGAGGCCCTGCGGGAGGTCGAGCCCTTCGAGCCCGAGGCAATCGAGCTCGCCCTGGCGCCACTGCTGGAGCGCTTCGACGTCAAGCCGGGCAAGCTTTACCAGCCGATCCGCGTCGCGATCACCGGCAGCTCGGTCTCGCCGGGCATATTCGAGTCGCTGGCGGCACTGGGCCGGGAGGAGGCCCTGGAGAGGCTGAAAGCCGCCGCCGGGAGGCTCGCGGTTGCGGAAGTGGACGAATAGTCGATCGCAAGCCGCCGCCGCACGGGTACTTTCGGCTAAACCAAACGTCTTCATCTGCCGATGGGGAGGCCAATGGCCGCGACTACGCAGACCAAAGGCAAGATCCCTGCGCGTGAAGTTCCTCCTTCGGAAAACGGTGCCAACCGATCGAACGGCTCCCACGCCAACGGCAACGGCTCGAACGGGGCGCATGCCGCTGCCGCCGCCCCGGGCAGCCGCCTCGCCGAAGCCTTCGAGGCGGTCGAGCGCTTCCCGGTCCTGATCGAGTCGCGCGAGCGGGTGATCCGTGCCGCCACGGCCGAGACCGCCCGGGTCGGCGATCTGGTCGAAGCGGTCGAGTCCGACGTCGCCCTGGCGATCTCCGTGCTGCGCTTCGCCAACCGCAGCGGCGTCGTCGCCGGCGGGGTCGGCAGCATCCCCGAGGCGATCGAGGTGCTCAAACCCTCGGGCGTGCTGGCGATCGCCGGCACCGCGCCCAGCTTCGACTTCTTCGAGTCCAACGGCGGCTGGGAGCTGAAGCCGGAGCGCTTCCGCGTCCACGCCCTCGCCACCCAGCGCGCCGCCGACCAGATCGGCCGCGCGATCGGCTGGACCGAACGCGACGAGCTCGCCGCCGCGGCGCTCCTCCACGACATCGGCCGGCTCGTCATCTCCCGCCTGCACCCGGGCTACAAGGTCTACTTCGACGCCGGCTCGCGCACCCCCGAGCAGCGCCTGCGCGACGAACGCGAGCAGCTCGGCATCGACCACACCCTGGTCGGCGGCGTGCTGGCCCGGCGCTGGAACCTGCCGCAGCGGATCGCGATCGCGATCGAGCGTCACCACGCCGAAGACTCCGACGGCCTGGCGGCGATGGTCGCGACCGCCGACATGGTCGCCCACTACTCCCAGGGGGAGGCGATCTCGCCGGAACGGCTGCGGGCCAGCGCCGAGCGCTGCGGCCTCGGCCCCGACGGCCTGCGCGACCTCCTCTACGAGATGCCGCTGCCGCGCGAGGGAAGCTCGCGAATCAGCGAGCCTTGCCCGCTTTCAGCTCGCGAGCTCGACGTCCTTCGCCTGCTCTCCGAGGGCATGGTCTACAAGCAGATCGCCGGCGAAATGCAGCTCTCGGTCTCGACCATCCGCACCCACCTGCACAACGTCTACGGCAAGATCGGCGCGGTCGATCGCGCCCAGGCCGTGCTCACCGCCCGTGACCGTGGCTGGATCTAGCGACGCGGGGCGCCAGCCGCTGCCGCGCGAGTGGCGCCGGCTCTCGCTGGTCAAGGTCCGCCGCCCCGTCTGGTCGGATCGGGTCGGCCCCGCCGGGCTGCCTAGTCGATCAGGCACTGCCGCAGGGCAATCGCCACTGCGTGGGTCCGGTTCCTAGCGCCGAGGCGGGCCAGGGCAGTCTTGATGTGGGTCTTGACGGTCTCTTCGCTGAGGCCGAGTTCGCGGGCGGCCACCGTGGTCGATTCGCCGTCGGCGAGCAGCTGCAGGATCTCGCGCTGGCGATGGGTCAGCTTGCCGCGGCTGCCTTTGGGCGGCACGGCGGGGTCGACGAAGCTCTCCTGGGCGGCGGCCGCGTCGACCGCGCGGCGCAGCTCCTCGGTGCCCGCGGTGCGTGAGACGTAGGCGCTGGCGCCGGCCTGCATGGCGGCGCTGACGATGCGCCGCTCGGGCAGCTCGCCGTGGGCGACGATGCCGATTCCGGGCGAGGAGCGCCGCAGCATCCGGATCGCCTCCGGGCCGCTGATCGAGGTGGCGGAGCCGTTCTGGCGCCAGCGCATGTCGACGATGGTGACGTCGAAGTCGCCGATGTCGCGGACCAGCTCCAGCGCCTCCTCGCGGCTGACCGACTCGTGCACCTCGAAGTCGTCTTCGAGCACGCCGCGGACTCCGAGCCGGACCAGCGGGTGATCGTCGATCACAAGGCAGTTGGGGCGCTCGCTCAGGACTGCTTCCGATCACTCGTTTGCGGGGTGGGGCCGTCTGCCGGTAAAGACCCCATCGATTCCCGATCCTAGCCCAGGCCGGAAGGGTGCGGTAGAAAGGGCCCTTGATCTCGATCACGTCCAAGTCGCGCTATGCGGTCGTTGCCCTTGCCGAGCTTGCCCGCTCCGGCGATCGGCCGGTGCCGATCAAGGAGCTGGCCGAGCGCCGCGAGATCCCCGAGCAGTTCCTCGAGCAGCTGTTCTCGACCCTGCGCCGGTCCGGGCTGCTGACCAGCCACCGGGGGATGCGCGGCGGCTACACGCTCTCCAAGCCGGCCGAAGAGATCACCGTGCTCGAGGTGGTCCAGGCCCTCGACGGCAAGATCGGCCAGGAGGCCGACGAGGCCGGCGGGATCTGGGCCGAGGGCGTAACCGCGCTGCGCAAGGTCTTCGGCCAGACCACGATCGCCGAAGTCGCCCGCCGCGAGGCCGAAGAGTCCGGCTCCGGGATGTACTTCATCTAGATGAGGATCGGGGCGGAGACTTCTGCGGTTGTCGGCGGCACGCCGCTGGTGCTGTTGGACCGCCTGGCCGAGGGGTTGGCGGGGCAGGTCTGCGCCAAGCTCGAGTACTTCAATCCCGGCGGCTCGGTCAAGGACCGGATCGGGGTGGCGATGATCGACGCCGCCGAAGAGGCGGGGCTGGTCAAGCCGGGACGCTCGGTGGTGGTCGAGCCGACCAGCGGCAACACCGGGATCGCGCTGGCGATGGTCTGCGCCGCCCGCGGCTACGAGCTGATCCTGACCCTGCCGGAGGGAATGAGCCGGGAGCGGGCGAAGTTACTCCGCGCTTATGGCGCCGAGGTGCGGGAGACGCCGTCGCTGGGGGGGATGAACGAGGCCGTCGCCCTGGCCGAAGAGATCCGCGAGCAGCGCAAGGCCTTCATGCCGATGCAGTTCTCCAACCCCGCCAACGCCGAGGCCCACCGGCTGACGACGGCGGAGGAGATCTGGAGCGATACCGACGGCCAGATCGGTGCCTTCGTGGCCGGGGTCGGCACGGGGGGGACGATCACCGGGGTGGGGCGGATGCTGAGGGAACGGGCGCCGGAGGCGCTGGTGGTGGCGGTCGAGCCGGCCAGCTCGCCGGTGCTCTCCGGCGGCGCTCCCGGCCCGCACAAGATCCAGGGGATCGGCGCCGGCTTCGTGCCCGCGGTGCTGGACCGCTCGGTGATCGACGAGATCGTTTCCGTCAGCGACGAGGACGCGCTGGAGACGGCGCGCCTGGTCGCTCGCGAGGAGGGTGTCCTGGCCGGGATCTCGGCCGGCGCCAACATCAGCGCCGCGCTGGAGATCGCGGCGCGGCCGGCGCTGGCCGGCAAGCGGGTGGTGACGGTCGTCTGCGACTCGGGCGAGCGCTACATGTCCCTACCCTTCTTCTCACCATGAGCCGGTGGAAGCGGGTGGTCTCGGAGGTGCACGCGGACGTCTGCGCCGCCCGCGATCGCGACCCCGCCGCGCAGGGCATCTCCACCTTCGAGATCCTCAGCAGCTGGGCCGGCGTGCAGGCGCTGCTGGCGCACCGGGCGGCGCACGCGCTGCTGGAGGCGGGGGTGCCGGTGGTGCCCCGCGCGATCGCCTACACGGCCCGCGTCATGACCGGGGTCGAGATCCATCCTGCGGCGGTGATCGGCAACGAGTTCTTCATCGACCACGGCGCCGGCGTCGTGATCGGCGAGACCGCGCGGATCGGCAATCGCGTGACGCTCTACCAGGGGGTGACGCTGGGCGGCACCGGCTTCCAGCGTGGCAAGCGCCACCCGACGCTCGGGGACAACGTCACCGTCGGCTCCGGGGCCAAGCTGCTGGGACCGATCGACGTCGGCGACGGGGCCAAGGTCGGCGCCAACACGGTCGTCGTCGAGGACGTGCCGCCGGGGGCGACCGTGGTCGGCAACCCCGGCCACCCGGTCCGGGTCGAGGGCAAGCGGGTCGAGGGGCCCGACGCCGACTGGATTCACCTCCCGGACCCGATCGCGGAGGCGCTGAAGGCGCTCTCGGAGCGGATGGCCGACCTCGAGCGTCGCCTCTCCGAGCTCGACGGCGGCAACGGGCCGGCCGCCGCTGCGCCGGACATCCGCCCCCGCACCGGTCGTTCGTCGGCCGGTGGCTGAGATAGCGTCCGCGCCCAGCGCCTGTCCCAGTCCGCGACTCACCAGTCGAAAGGCACCCTCTTGAAAAAGCGTCATCTGCTCCTCCCCTGCCTGTTGATCGTCTCCGCGCTTGCCCTGGTGGCGTGCGGCGGTAGCGGCAGCAGCGCCGAATCGGAAATCGAAGAAGCGATCGAAACCTCGGCGACCAGCGGCAATCCGGCGAACTGCACCAAGCTCGAGACCGCGAACTTCGTCGAACAGAGCACCAGCGAAAGCGGCAAGGCGGCGATCGAAACCTGCGAAGAAGAAGCCAAGAAGGACCCGGAAAGCAGGGCGGAATCGGTCGCGGTGACCGAAGTCGAAGTCGATGGCTCGAAGGCGACGGCGAACGCGGCGATCGTCGGCGGCAGCTTCGACAACCAGGCGGTTTCGGTCGCTCTGGTCGAAGAAGAAGGAACCTGGAAGCTGGACGAACTCACCGGCTTCGTCAAGTTCGACCAGGGGGCCATCGCGCAGGTGTTCGAAGCCCAGCTCGAAAAATCGGGCGAACTCAGCTCCGAACAGACGAGCTGCATCGTCGCAGGGATCGAAGAAGCGCCGCAGGCGGAAATCGAAGAAGCCGTCCTCGGCGGCGAATCGACCTCGATCGAAGAACTCGCGGAAGGATGCGCCGAATA